>JANQGS010000136.1 GCA_028277195.1 Candidatus Gastranaerophilales bacterium | reverse complement strand
AATAATACCGTCCCGCCGTTAGTTTTTATCCGCCTGCTCGCCAATTTTTGACTTTAAAACAGACGCCTCCATAACGAAATCCTCATCCGGCAACTTCCAGCTTTTGCCCTCAGCCCGAGCCGCGGGCATAAACACACCTGAAACTTTGTCACTGTAAATGATTTTCCAGCCGCTGAGCTGCAATAATTCAGCGTAAACAGGATAAGAAGTGTCGATTAACATTAAATCTGTCTTATAATTCTCCATTAGCTCAACCCAATCCTTTCCCAGGTATTGAAACCTGGCTGCCTCATTGACGAGTGAGTCGGGATATACTTCCTCATACCGGCCATCTATTGCTATCCTGCACTGCGGGTACAGATTCCATAATGCGTACGCGCCCCAGTTAAATAATACCAGCAGGTTGCCGGACAGTTGATTTTTTTTAATAAAATCTACGGATTTTACCGGGTATTTGGTTTCATCAACTTCTACTTTAATCGGAACAAAGTGCACTGTCAAAATTCCTATAATTATTATTATAGGGTAAATTACGGCGTTCTTAAAAAAATCCGCACCCCGGGGGAATTTTCCGGGCATGTTTTTTGCGTAATGCCCCAAAGCCGCAAAAAAGTGCTCCCCCATATACGCGGCTGACGCTATAACAAAAAAAACGTTGTGCCGCATATGTTTTAAGGATAAATAGCACGTAACCGCAAGTATTAGCAGCTCTGTCCATTTTATTTCCCCCGGTTTTTTGCCGATTAAATACGCCAGCGCAATAACCGCCATTACGAGAAAAACTTTAAACCCCAGCGCCATAACAGGCGGGCCGAATAAATCCAGCGAATGCCATTCTGCTATGAATGTCCTTTTCATTGTTACGGCCCCGAACAGGTACTCCCAGTACTTAAAGCCATAAGGGTTGACGACGGTGGCCAGGCCGGACAGCAAGGCAGTGACCGGAAACCCCGCAAGCAACAGTATCCCCGGGCCTGCCAGGAAACCGCCATGCAAGTTTGCCCATATTATTGCCATCGGGGGGAACGCCAGGAGAATTTTCCTGTTACCTGCTTTTACCAGTTCGATGAAATACAGCCACCACGCAAAAAAAGCAAACGTAAAGGCCTGTGAGCGGATTGTATAAACAAAACCAAACAAAACGGCATATAAAAACATTAAGTAAAATAATATCCTGTACTTTTCAGGTTCTTTTGCGCGCATCCGGTTTATGAGGTATACAGGCAAAAAAGTCAGGAAAAGCAGCACAATCTTTAAAACCCCGAGCCCTGCCAGCCCAAACCTCTCCGCCAAAAAATAAAACACAACGCCCGAGCCCCATTCATGGTCTATCCAGAGCTCTTTTGTCCGCGTATAGGCAAATATATCGGTTTCCGGCACATGCCCCAGGGAAAAGAACAGCTTGCCCGCAGCCAGCCTGTGCCAGAGGTCATAATCCGCATTATTATAAACTGCCGTTATAAAATAAATTGTTAGTAGTATGGCTGTAAAAAATAGATATTTTTTCATTTTTTTGTGTTTAAATTTTGTTTAATTGGCCGTGATTATATGGAGGAGTTTTAAAATTGAGCGCTAATTTGAACATAGGGGTTGATGTAGGCGGCACTAATATTAAAATAGCAGTTGTAGGCACCGGCGGCAACATAATTTATTCTGGCTCCGTACCTACAGAGGCTTATAAAGGCTATGGCCACACTATAAATAATATTATAAAATCAATAAGAAATATTTTAAACAAAAATAACCTGGATACCAGCCGGATAGGTGGCATTGGATTTGGTTTCCCGGGAATGGTCGACCCTGAGAAGGGTATGGTTAAGTTTTTGCCTAATATACCGGGCTGGACTGATATAGAGATTACTGACACAATAAAAAATGAGTTTGGGCTTAAGGCTGAAATTGACAATGACGTAAGATGCGCCGCCCTTGGCGAGTACAATTTCGGCGCCGGGGCGGCATATAACAGCATGATATGCCTTACAATCGGTACAGGAATAGGGTCAGGAATAATAATAGACGGGAAATTGCTCCGGGGGGCAAATTTTTGCGCCGGGGAAATCGGGCATATGATTTTAAAAGACAAAGACGGGCCTATATGCGGTTGCGGGGATACGGGGTGTTTTGAAACACTGGGCTCCGGCCCGGCTATCGTGGAAATGGCGGAAAAGTACATAATGGGCGGGAAGTCCGCAAAATTTCGGGAACTGGCCGAAGGCGGGGAAATTACCCCGGAAATAGTTGCGCGTGCAGCCGGTTTCGGCGATAAGGTTGCCGGGAGGATTTATCAGATTGCGGGCTACTGGATAGGCATAGCCGTTACAAATGCAATAAACCTGCTTAACCCGGAAATTGTAATAATCGGGGGAGGTGTCGCAAACGCCGGCGACCTCTTAATAGAGCCCGTAAAGAGAACTGTTCGGGAGAGAGCCCTGGGGACTGCGTCCGAAAAACTCGTCATTACCGCCGCAGAGCTCGGCAACAACGCGGGCGTTATCGGCGCAAGCCTGCTGGTTTGTTCTGAATTTTCAAGTTATAATAACGATGTAAGATTTTAAGAGAATAATTATGCTGGATATAAGGTTAATCAGGGAAAACCCCGGAAAAATAAATGAATTGCTGAAAAAACGCTCGCCCGGGCTCTCAGTCGATGAAATACTGGAAGTCGATAAACAAAGGCGTGAACTCCAGGTAAAAGCCGATAATTTGCGCTCGCAAAGGAAAATTTCCTCCCAGGACATAGGAAAACTCAAAAAAACAGGCCAAAATACTGACTCGTTGCAGGATGAAGTGCGGCGCATGGGTGAGGAAATCAAGGAACTTGAGGAACAGGAAGCCAGATTAAACGAAAAACAGCGGTATTTATTGCTGAATACCCCGAACACACCCGATGAAACCACGCCAACAGGCGAGGATGAGAGCGCTAATGTTGTAATCAAAACAGTTGGTGACATTCCGCACAGCGGAAAATTTGAAATAAAACCGCACTGGGACATAGGCCCGGAGCTCGGCCTGCTGGATTTTGAGCGGGGGGTCAGGATATCAGAATCGCGGTTTAGCGTGTACAAAGGCGCAGGAGCAAGGCTTGAGCGGGCAATAATCAACTTTTTCCTCGATATCCACACAAAAGAACACGGCTATACCGAATATATCCCCCCATACCTGGTAAATTCCGCCTCAATGACCGGCACGGGCCAGTTGCCAAAGTTTAAGGAGGATATGTATAAGTGCGAGGAAGAGGACCTATACCTCATTCCTACTGCCGAAGTCCCATTAACCAACATATATTCAGGAGAAATCCTCAATGAAGACGACCTGCCAATCTATATGAGCGCATTTACGCCATGTTTTAGGCGGGAAGCCGGCTCAGCAGGCAAGGATACACGCGGGCTCATCAGGCAGCACCAGTTTAACAAGGTTGAACTGGTAAAATTGTGTACGCCGGAAAAATCTCCTGAAGAGCATGAAAAATTGACCCGTGATGCGGAAATAATCCTGCAAATGCTGGAATTGCCCTATAGAAGGGTTGAATTATGCGCGGGAGATATAGGTTTTAGCGCTAAAAAATGCTATGATTTGGAAGTGTGGCTGCCTTCGTCCGGGGCTTACAGGGAAATATCCAGTTGCAGTAACTTTGGAGACTACCAGGCAAGGCGCGCTAACCTTAAATACAGGAATAAAACAACAAATAAACCTGAATTCCTTCATACCATAAACGGTTCGGGGCTGGCTGCAGGCCGTACATTCGCCGCAATACTGGAGAACTTCCAGCAGGAAGACGGGTCAATACTTATACCAGAGGTTTTACATAAATATTTTGGAGAAAAGGCCATAAGATGAGAAGCGACAGTATCAAGAAGGGCGTGGAAAAAACAGCCTCAAGAGGACTTTTGTACTCGACCGGCATAACAAAAAAGCAAATGGATTATCCGTTCATAGGCATTGCAAGCAGTTTTACAGACCTGGTGCCGGGGCATTCCGGAATGAGGGAGCTTGAAAGGTATATTGAAAAGGGGATACACTCCGGCGGCGGGCAATCCTTTATTTTTGGCGTGCCCGCAATATGTGACGGCATTGCAATGGGACATAAGGGGATGAGATATTCCCTGCCTTCAAGGGAATTAATTGCTGACTGCGTGGAATCCGTTGCCAGGGCACACTCTCTTGACGGACTGGTGCTCCTCACCAACTGTGACAAGATAACCCCGGGGATGCTGATGGCCGCAGTAAGGCTGAACATACCCTGTATAGTGGTAACAGCAGGCCCGATGCTTGACGGCAAGTGCCGGGACCAAAAATTAACAATGATAAGCGGGACGTTTGAGGCCCTGGGGCAGTATAAAGCAGGCAAAATAACAAAAGAGCAGCTTGAAAACTACGAAATCAACGCCTGTCCCGGCATAGGCTCGTGCCAGGGACTATATACAGCTAATACAATGGCATGCCTTACCGAGGTAATGGGCATGAGCCTGCCGGGCTGCGCTACCGCGGCTGCCGTCTCCGCAAAAAAACGCAGGATTGCATTTGATAGCGGGTTCAGGGCTGTTGGGCTGGTCAGGGAAAACATTTTGCCCGAATCAATAATGACCGAAGAATCAATGAAAAATGCTGTTATTGCCGACCTGGCGCTGGGCGGTTCGACTAATTCCATACTGCACCTGCTCGCAATCGCAAATGAAGCCGGCATTAACCTTAGCCTGAATGATTTTGACGAATTGAGCAGGAAAATTCCCCAGATAATAAAGCTGGACCCATCAAGCACGCTTACAATGACCGACCTGGATAACGCAGGAGGGATACCGGCAGTGCTTAACACCCTTGGCATAACCGATAATGAGGTATGGACCGACAATAACGTAATCAGGCCAATGGATAACCCCATAACGAGCAATCCCGGGCTTGCGGTGCTATACGGAAACATTGCGCCTGAGGGTGCTGTAGTAAAAATTTCCGGGGTTGACCCCGAATGCCATAAGTTTGAGGGTACTGCCAGGGTATTTGTCGGTGAGGATGCGGCTATGCAGGCTGTTACGGGCAACGAGATAAAGCCCGGCGATGTGGTTGTAATCACTTACGAAGGGCCAAAAGGCGGTCCCGGAATGCGCGAAATGCTTGCCGTTACTTCTATGATAACGGGCAAGGGGCTCGGCAAGGAGGTTGCGCTTATTACTGACGGCAGGTTCTCGGGCGGCACCCGGGGGCTGTGTATAGGCCATATTTCTCCTGAAGCGCCTGATGGAGGGCTTATAGGCTTATTAAAAGACGGTGACAAAATAAAAATCGACATAGAAAACAGAATACTCGAAGCAGAGCTTACCGAAGAAGAAATCAAAAACAGGCGGAGACAATTCAGGCCGGCTGATAGGCGAATCCCAAAGGGTTATCTTTCACGTTATGCCAGGACAGTAGGCCCTGCAAGCAGGGGCGCTGTGAGTGTGTAATGAAATTGCTCAAGCTGAGGTTCAGGGTTGACAGGTATAGGGAAGCAGCTTTAAATTAAACGTAAGTGCAAAAAATTTGATATAATATTTAAAATACTAAAAAAGGAAAAATTTATGTTTCAGAAAAACATTGAAGCAATAAGGGCAAAAAATCCCCAACTCGCCGAAAAACTCGAAAAAATCAATATTGAAGACATAAAAGATATTATTGTTGCGGAAGCCGAGACAAAAGACCTTATTATAGGTTATAAAGAGCTCGCCCTGCACAGTACATTCGACCCCATAAGGGAAGCGAACGCCCTGTGGAACAAATCAGTTAAAACAGAATTGAAAAAGAATGACATACAGGTAGTGTTCGGGCTTGGGCTGGGGTATTTGTTCAAGAGGGCTTATGTGAACTCAGGCTCAAAAATTTTAGTTTTCGAGCCCTTTACCGAAATATTGAGGTTTGTGCTCGAGCATGTTGACCTGTCCGCAGAGTTCTCGGATAACAGGGTTTATATATCAGATCACGTCAGGGACTTAATC
>JANQGS010000118.1 GCA_028277195.1 Candidatus Gastranaerophilales bacterium | reverse complement strand
GTACAAGGTAAAACTGGAAAATGAGCATATGGTTCTTGCGCATATATCAGGCAAAATCAGGAAGAATTTTATAAAAATCCTGCCGGGCGACAAGGTCATAGGGTGTCAACTCCACTTTAACCTTGTCGCCCGGCAGGATTTTTATAAAATTCTTCCTGATTTTGCCTGATATATGCGCAAGAACCATATGCTCATTTTCCAGTTTTACCTTGAACATGGCGTTTGGAAGCGATTCTATTATTGTTCCTTCAAATTCTATGGTTTCCTTAGACATTTTACCTCAAAAATTGCATGCCAAATATCGCACTTATATTGATTTTACATAGAACATGATTTTTTACAAGATTATCCGCTAAAATTAAAATTTGCTTTTCAGTAAAAAGGAACTAAATCCCTGTATACATCATTGTATTTACTGACCATGACCGATATATCAAATTCTTGGGCGAATTTTCGGGCGTTTTCGGAAATTTCGGGCATTTTGTCCCTATTTTCATATAAATCGCAAATTTTATCAGCTAAATCAATATGGTTTTCACTTTCAAATAAAACGCCGTTAATTCCGTCTGTGATAAGTTCTTTCGGGCCGTGTATGTTGCCGGCGATAACCGGAAGCCCGGCTGCCATAGCCTCGATAATAACCAGGCCAAAGCCCTCATATCTTGAAGAAAGTATGAATAAATCCGCCTGTGACAATAATTCCGGTATATCGTGCCTGTTTCCCAAAAATTTTATTTTTTCTTCCAACCTGAGCTCAGCCGCGAGTTGTTTTAAAGCATTCAGGGATTCCCGGTTTGCGGCAGCGCCGACAAAACTGCAATTAAACCTTACCCCCCTTTCCCGGCATTCGTTTAATGCCCTTATTAAAATATCCTGGCCTTTTACCGGAAGAGCTATTCTTGATACGTTAATAATATTTAACTTATCTGAAAAAATTTTTTCATTTTTAACGAATCTTGATAACTTAACGCCATTATAGATTCGTTTTGATTTTTTCATTTTTAGCCTGTTACATTCATCTAAAACAGAATCTGAAATTGCTATGTGGCTGTCAATAAAAAGCCTGCTTATAAAAATATCGGTGTTTGTAAGGGTGTTTATTTTATTTGCGCTATGGATGGTGTATGCGATTTTTATTGCCGGGAAAAGCGCCTTGCAAAGAGCTGCCCATTTAGCGCTTACGGGTTCATGAACGTGTATGACGTTTATTTTGTTTTTAATAATAATATTTATTAATTTAATAAGCGTGCTGAATTTATTTTTATACGAATTTTCAGGAAAGATATAAAGGTTAGAGTTTGTTTTTTCCAGCTCCCCGTGAAAATCTTCATCAATTAAGCCCATAATAACAGCCAGGTTATGTCCTATGCCGGAGCCAGCCGGGTTATTCGACACCAGGTCCACCAGCAGGCGCTGTGCGCCGCCGACTTTAAAGCTGTAAAACAGGTGGAGTACGTTTATTCTTTTGTTCATAGCATTTCCGGTATATTCATAAGGCTATCATAGTGTTTTTGCGGATTAAATACGGTTTCTGCGGTGTTTCTTGCGTTTTTGCCCATTTCACGGCAAAGGGCCGGGTTTCTCATTAAATAATCAATTTTTTCGGATAATTCATTAACATTATCATATTTATACAAAACACCGGTTGCGTTTTCCTCAATATACTCGGGAATTCCCCCTATGTTTGCGCCTATGACGGGTTTGCCCAGGGCATAGGCTTCGAGCAGGACATTTGGCGAATTTTCATACCATGTTGAGGGGACGATTACAGCCCGGCTATTTTTGACGATATTTTTCAGGCCGTCACCGAATTTTTTGCCCAAAAACCCGACATTATCAAGACCTTTTCCCGCTTTTAAAGACTCAAGGTATTCTTTTTGAGGGCCATCTCCCGCAATCAGCAATTTATAGCCCTTAAACTGTTCCATTACGCTCAAAAGCAGTGGGAGACCCTTTTCCCTGCTCAGTCTTCCAAAATACAGCAAGTATTCGCCCGGCTCATATTCGGGTTCATATTGCGAGGGGTCTATAAAAACAGGGAGGTGGGTTATTTTTGTTTCCGGGATGCCTGCTTTTATCATGGTGTTTTTTAAAAAATTACTCGGGGCAATAAATCTATCCACATTGTTTATATAGAATTTAAACCTGTGGTGCAGCCATAATTCAGCCCCGCCGACAATACTGGCGGCCAGGGAAGGGGTTTTGCCGCCGCCGGAAGGGCCTGCCTGTCTTACGCATTTATGGACCAGGGCATTATGGTATCCCTTAAGAGGGCATAAAAGCTCGTCACAATTCGAGTTATCCCCTTTTGTCAGCCTTGAGTCGGGGCAGATTACGGCATAGTCTGAGAGCCTGTGGATTACCGGTATTCCCTGTTTTTTAGCTTCCATAAATATGGCGGGGGAAAGATGCCTGTGCACCCCAAAACCCCATACCAGCCCGGGGTTTGTTTTTTCCAGAAGTTTTGAAAACTTATTTCCCGCTTCGTAATTGTAAAATATCCTGGCCAGGGCTTTTAGTTTTTGTTTAACGCTAATTTTGTCTTCCCCGCCAATGCCTGTATATTCCGCGAAATACTCATCATAGCCGGTTTTGTAATTTTCCCTGTAATTGGTTGAAAAAGGGATTATTTCGTGTCCTTTGTTTTGTAGCAGTTCGGTTATTTTAAACAAATACGATTCCAGTCCGGCCCTATGATAGTAAAATTTCGATGCTGTAATGATTTTCATTTATTAGCCCCGGCCTTCTGTAAAGTAAAATTTGTCTATATTGTTAAAAATTTTCAAAAAATCTATCTTAAAAGAGGCGGCTGCGCCGCCGCCGCCCACCATAAAGGGAGGGCGGGCGGGATTTTTTGAAAATTTTGGCTCTTTATTAATCATAATGTATCTAATAAAATTAATTTAACTGAGCACTAGCCTTAAGCGTAATTTCAGAATACAGGTTACTGTATTTTAATGCCGTATCACTTATAGAGTATTCCCCGGCCTTTATTCCCGCATTATATGATAATTCGGCCATTAACTCAAAATTCTCCGATACCTGTATTATTAAATCCGCAAGCCGGTTATCGTCAATACTCAAATCAAAAAGAATCCCGTTTTTATTATTGTTTATTACCGATTCATTAGCCCTTATTCGAGATGCCATACAGGGCAACCCCGCGCTCATGGCTTCAATTAGGGCATTTGGCATACCTTCCCACAGGGACGGGAATATAAACAAATCAGATGCCTGCAAGTAGTCAGGGACATTATACCTGTTTCCCGGGAGGAAAATATTGCTATCAAGCCGGTTTTCCCCTATAAACCTCAATAATTCAGGTTTTTTTTGCCCGTCTCCCAGGCAAATAAGGATTATATCCCGTTTTTTTTGTGCAATCAGTTTCCAGGTGCGGAAAATTTTAATATGGTTTTTCTGCTGCGACAAACTGCCGACATTAATTACAATAAATTTGTCTTTTGGTAGGCCTAATTTTTCCCTGAGCTCAAATTTGTCCCTTTTCGGGAGACTTTCGACCCCGTTAGGGATAAAAACTATTTTTTCACTGCTTATGTTAAAAAATTCAATGTATTCGTCCCTGATTTGCTCTGATATGGCAATGAACGCAGCGGCCTTATTATAGACCCGGTAGCATATTTTTCGCATAAAGCCGGGTTTTAGCCCTTTTGAGTTGGATTCCCTTATTACCACCGGTTTTTTAAGGATTAATCCGCATATTATAGTAATAAAACTGTATTTATCAATGAAAAAATTTTGTAAAACGTCGTATTTTTTGTGATTCCATAATAAATAAACAAAAAGCTCCGGCAGGAATATAAATGAGCTTAATTTTTTTAAAACGGGATTTTTTCCCCTGTATAGAAAAGGGAGCAGGATAATTTTAAAATTGTTCTCGGGGAAGGTTTTTTCCGTATTATTAATTTTTGCTGTTATGACGGTTATTTTATGGCCCAGTTTTGCCAATTCCGCCGCGGTTTTTTCCAGCTGCTTTTCCGCCCCTCCCACACAGGAGTAAAACCCGTACATTGGAATCCATATCCCGGGCTTTTTCATGAAACCTTTTCCGTTTTTTTATTTTCTCTAAACCACTCCACGAATTTTTTAATCCCGTCTTCAATTTTTGTTGCGGGATTATAATTCAATAAATTTTTAGCCCTGGAAATATCAGCATAAGTAACAGGCACATCCCCCGGCTGGAGAGGTTTTCTTTCTATTATCGCCTTTTTGCCCGTTTCTTTTTCCAGGACCTCAATTAAATAAGCTAATTCAACAGTTTGTGACTCTCCCAGGTTTATAATTTCATAAGGGGTTTTGTCATATTCTATGGAAGCCAGTACCCCCCGCAAAATATCGTCTATATAGGTATAATCACGTTTTGTTGAGCCGTCTCCAAACACCGGCACAGGTTTTCCCTCATTAATAAGCCTTGTGAACTTATAAATTGCCAAATCAGGCCTTTGTCTCGGGCCATAAACAGTAAAAAACCTCAGGCAAACAATATTCATGCCATAGAGATGGCTGTATGTATAACACATTTGTTCATTTGACGCCTTGGTTGCGGCGTAGGGAGAAATCGGCCTGTCCGTTTTCATTTCCTCGTTAAACGGGCCGTCTGTTCTTGAGCCGTAAACAGAGCTTGACGAGCCCATAATAAATTTATTAACGTTGTATTTTCGGGCCAGTTCCAGCAAATTCAGGGTTCCTGTTATATTTGTCCTGGCATATAGCACGGGGGCGAGCAGGGAGGGCCTTACGCCCGCCCTTGCGGCCAGGTGTACGATACAATCAATTTTATTTTCATTGAAAACTCTCTCAAGCCGGCCATAGTCAACTATATCCAGCTCATAAAGTTTATAATTATTGTGTTTAAGGTGATTTAAGATATTATTTTTCTTTATTTCCGGGGAATAAAAATCATTAAAATCATCAACACATATAATATTATTATTTTCTATCAGGCTATCAACCAGGTGGCTCCCTATAAACCCCGCACCACCGGTTATTAAAAGAGTTTTTCGCACCTTTATTCACCTTTTGATTAATAATTAATGATACTACAAAAAACATGTTATACTAAATTGCAGTCATAAAGGAAATTTATAATAATGGAAGGAATGCTCGATAAAATCAGGAATATTGAGAAAAGCTATATAGAGTTGGGAGAAAAACTCAGCGACCCCGAGGTTATTAAAAATTTTGAGGAATTTAAAAAACTGTCAAAAGCCAGGAAATCAATGGAAGAAACCGTTGAAATATACCATGTCTGGCAGGAGGCCTCAAAATCAAATGAAGAAGCCCAACAGTTAATAAAAACAGAAACTGACCCGGAAATGAAAATCTTCCTGCAAAATGAAATAACAGCAGCAGAAGAAAAAATTACCCGCTGCGAAGAAAAAATGAAAGTGCTGCTCCTGCCCCGGGACCCCAATGACGATAAGGACATTATGCTTGAAATAAGAGGAAGCGCTGGCGGTGATGAGGCAAATATCTTTGCCGCTGACTTAATGAGGATGTACCTGAGGTATTTTGAAAAACAGGGCTGGAAAACAGAAGTGCTGAACATATCAGAAGGCGGTGTCAGCGGGATTAGCGAGGCGGTTATTTCAGTTCAGGGGGATGCTGTCTACAGCAGGTTAAAGTATGAATCCGGGGTGCACAGGGTACAGAGAGTCCCCGTAACAGAATCCCAGGGAAGAATTCATACAAGTACCGCAACAGTGGCTGTTATGCCGGAAGTTGAGGATGTTGAAATAGAAATAAAGCCAGAGGAGCTTGAAATTACCACTGCAAGAGCCGGGGGTGCCGGGGGCCAGAACGTCAATAAGGTTGAAACCGCGGTCAGGATAGTACATAAGCCATCGGGAATAATGGTTCACTGCACTGAGGAGAGAAGCCAGCTCCAGAACAGGGAAAGAGCCTTGCAAATCTTAAAAACAAAGCTCTATGACATAGAAATTCAAAAGCAAATGCGGGAAATAACCGATTTAAGACGCTCTCAAGTAGGCACGGGCGACAGGAGCGAGAGAATAAGGACGTATAATTTCCCGCAGGGCAGGTGCACTGACCACAGGATAGGGGAAAACTTCAATGTACGGGAGGTTATTGAAGGAGAGCTCAGGAGCCTTATTGAGGCACTGGTGCAGGCTGACCAGAAGGCTAAACTGGAGAAACTGGCCGAGTCAGCGAGAACTTAAAACGAACCAAAAAAGACCCGCTTATTGCAGGTCTTTTTAGTAGAAAGTAAGTATTATTTTTTGTTAATTATTATGCTCTGTTGTTATTGCCCCTTCCGGCCAGTCCGGCAGCAGCAAGGCCTCCAAGTACTGTACCTACAACTAGACCTGTAGCGACTCTACCTGGACCAGGAATTTTTGGCATATGTTTGCCAACCTGGTCTACAAGATTATCAACTACTTTCTGAGTATCATCAAAGGCTTTTAAAGTACCTTCAGGGTCTATTACCTTGAGTTTTTTGTTAGATAGTAAAACAGTTGGGTTTGCGTTTTCTTTTATAGATAGTTTACCATTTTGCAGTTCAAAAATTACACGTAATGGACTTTTTTTATTCTGTTTACCTTTTAAGGCAGTTCTAATTTCTTTTCCAAGTTTTGATTTATCTTTATTTGCTTCTTCAATGATATCAGTAGATAATTGCTTTAATAAATCTTCGCCACTTGTTCCATCACTTACAGCTTTTTTGGCGAGCCCATCAAGGAAACTTTTTAATTCAGAAGATGGTTTTGGGCCGAATGCTTTCACTAGTCTTGTTTTACCAAGCAGGTCTTTGGCCTTGCTTTCTACCTGGCCAGTAGCTTGTGTTAGAGCCTTTTTTGCTCCTTCTACTTCTTTAGTTCCTACTGTAAATTTACCTTCATCCAGAGCTTTTTTGGCGGATTCACTAAGACCAAATGCTTCAGGATTCTTTGCCGCTAATAATTGTGCCTCCGGGGAGGTAAATTGAGGTTTCTTAAAAGTGGCCAGTGGTATAGCACCACCCAATACAGCACCTGCGGCTGGGAGTGCTGCTACTAATGGGTCTGGGCCTCTATAGCTCCTACCATCACTAGGCTGACTACCGAACGATACTTTGTTTTTCTTTGCGAGTCCTTGTTTTTCTGCTTGATACGGCATTGCGCCGATCGGGGTTGTTTCTAATGTCATAATCCTTAACCTCGTGGCCTTTCTTCCTAACTATTATACATTAAAATTTTAAATTTTCATCTTTTTTAAAATTTTAAATTTTCATCTTTTTTTTACTTACCTAAATATATTAAGTTATCGGAAAAAAAAAATTGCCCTTTGTTGACATTAATTTGCCAAAAATGTTACAAATCTTTAGAAAGCCTAAAACCAAAAGTAAAAATAATTTAATATTACGACTTTTTTTCTTACTTCATAATAAAATAATATAAGTGAACTTTTTTAAGGAGTAAAATTCCCTTGATAACAAAACAAGAAGTCGAGCATGTTGCGAAACTGGCCCAACTGGAGCTTACCGAAGAAGAAAAGGAAAAGTATACCGAACAGTTCTCAAATATCCTCGATTATTTTAAACAGCTAAAAGAGGTTCATACCGAGAATGTAGAGCCCATGGTTCACGTCCTTGCGATGAGAAACATAATGAGGGAGGACAGGGCTGAAATTTCATCTGATAAAGGGGAAATCTTAAGGAACGCCCCCCTGGAAGAGGACGGGTTCTTTAAAGTTCCTAAAATATAACTTTAATAAGGTATCGGATTATGTCAGGTAAAACTAAATACATTTTTGTTACAGGCGGTGTTGTAAGTTCACTGGGCAAGGGAATTGTCGGGGCATCCCTGGGTAAGCTGCTCAGGGCAAGGGGCTATTCGGTTACAATGCAGAAATTTGACCCTTATATAAATGTTGACCCCGGCACAATGAGCCCTTTCCAGCACGGGGAAGTCTTTGTCACCAATGACGGGGCTGAAACGGACCTTGACCTGGGCCACTATGAAAGGTTTATAAATACTGAACTGGGCAAAATCAACAACGTAACCGCCGGAAGCGTATACCTTAACGTTATTACGCGTGAAAGAAGGGGGGATTACCTTGGCGGGACTGTACAGACCATCCCTCACATTACCGATGAAATCAAAAACAGGCTCAAAGAAGCGGCTAAACAGTATAAAACCGATTTTTTAATAGCGGAAATCGGCGGCACGGTAGGAGATATTGAGGGGTTGCCCTTTCTTGAGGCTATAAGGCAGTTTAAAATCGACGCGGGATACGGAAATGTAGTGTTTATTCACGTAACATTAGTTCCATACCTGAGCGCGTCGGGGGAATTAAAAACAAAACCTTCACAGCATAGCGTAAATACCCTCAGGAGTATTGGTATCCAGCCTGATATACTTGTTTGCAGGTCATCGAAAGCCATCCCAAAGGCTGAAAGAAATAAACTGGCCCTGTTTACAAACGTACCGACCGAGGCTGTAATAGAAAGCAAGGACCTCCATACAATTTATGAAGTCCCGCTGGCACTGGAAAAGCAAAAACTCGCCGCAGAGGTACTAAAAAGGCTTAATATAGAGGATAAAACCGAACCGAACCTGGATGCGTGGAAAGAAATTGTCACAGGTATAAAAAATCCTGAAAACAATGTTAAAATCGGGATTGCCGGCAAATATACAAAACTGTCCGACGCTTATATTTCTGTTGTTGAGGCGTTAAAACACGCGGGAGCGGTGCTGGGCAGCAGTATTGAGATAAAATGGATTTCCTCGGATGAGTGTGAGGACATTGACAGGGCAAGGGAGGCCCTCGCGGACATCAGGGGTATTGTTATCCCGGGAGGCTTCGGTATCAGGGGAATTGAGGGCAAGATAAATATTGCCGGCGTTGCGAGGGAGAATAATATACCGTTTTTAGGGCTTTGTCTTGGTCTTCAGTGTGCTGTCATTGAATTTGCGAGGAATGTGGCAGGCCTTAAATATGCTAACAGCTCGGAGTTCAACCCTGAGACACCTTATCCTGTTGTTGCGCTGATGAGCGAGCAGGCAAATATTGAGGAAATGGGCGGGACTATGCGGCTTGGGGCTTATGAATGCCATTTGCGGGAGGGGTCTGTTGCCCGGAAAATGTACGGGGCTGATATTATTTCAGAAAGGCACAGGCACAGGTACGAAGTTAACAACAAATACAGGGATATTCTGGCTGGAGGGGGGCTGGTTTTTTCAGGTTTATCCCCGGATAAGAACCTGGTGGAAATAATCGAGCTTCCCGGGCATGAATATTTTGTGGCGAGCCAGTTCCATCCTGAGTTCAAATCCCGCCCGGAGAACCCTCACCCGTTGTTCAAGGGCCTTGTGGAAGCGGCTTTGAGGTTGTCGGCCACGGCATCTTATGTATAATCGGGCAAGAAAATTACTTACTTCCCGGGAAAAATTCCATATAAAACTCGGGCTCGAAAGGGTTCAGGAGCTTCTTGGCTATTTTGGCAACCCCCAGGACAGGATAAGGTGCGTACATGTTGCCGGGACAAACGGCAAGGGTTCGACCTGTGCCATTTTAGAATCCGTTTTAAGGCAGGCCGGTTATAAAACCGGGCTTTATACCAGCCCTCACCTTGTGGATTATACAGAAAGGATAAAAATAAACGGGGAGGATATTTCCCGGGATGAGTTCGCGAGTTTAATATTCCGTGTAAGCAGTCAAACCGAGCCTCAAAAAGAAAACAAGTTTTATTTCTATAAAGAGCAAAACTCCGGCACTTTACCTGGAAAAACGGGGGTGACCGGAGCTTCTGACTATATTATACCAGAGCATAAACCCTTTTTCAATCCTGTTCACACTGAATCTAAAATCCCTGCTACAGAATTTGAAATACTGACAGTGGCAGCATTTATTTGCTTTTTTGAAAAAAACGTTGACGTAGCTATAATTGAAACCGGGCTTGGCGGCAGGCTCGACGCCACCAATGTCATTAAAAAACCCGATTTATCAATAATAACCTCTATTGATATAGACCATGCCGACCGCCTCGGCAATACAATCGATAAAATAGCGTTTGAAAAAGCCGGGATAATAAAGCAAAACGTGCCGGTAATTACATTGAAAGACAATAATGGCCTCGATATTATACAACAAATAGCCCGGGAAAACTCCAGCCCCGTATTTTTAGAGGATTATAAAAAAGCAAAAACAAATCTAATGGGGCTTCACCAGAAAAAAAATGCCTCCCTCGCAAAAAAAGCGGCTTGTTTGCTGCAAATCCCGGACCATGCCATTAAGGCCGGGCTTAATAATGTGAGCTGGCCCGCAAGGTTTCAGTTCATAGAAGATGAAAATATCATAATAGACGCCGCGCATAACCCTGCCGGCTCGCTTTGCTTAAGGGAAAGCCTGGATTTTTACTTTCCCCATGCCAAAAGGGTTTTTGTTTATTCTTCTTTGAAAATAAAAGATTATGAAAACATGGCACGAAACCTTTTTAGAAAAGAGGATACGGTAATTTTAACAAAATGTTCCTCAACTTCAGCCGAAGACCCCGAGGTTATAAAACGGCATGTAAAATGCAAAAAAATATATATAACCGATAGCGTTAAAAAATCGCTGGAAGTGCTTAAAAGTTTTAATAAAAAAGAATTTTTAATAATCTTTACGGGCTCTATCTACACAATAGGCGAGGGTTTTTCCATGCGGGTATTACCCGATCGGCTAAATTTATTATAATACTGGTTGTAAAAAAAAATATTATGTTAATATAATATTCAATACAGAATAAAAAAGTATTAAATAAAATTTGTAGAAAAGTTATATTTAGAAGGGACGAGTAATGGTTATTGTAAAAAATGAGGTTGTTAAGGTAATAATTGTCGAAGATTACAAATTGACAAGGGTGGGACTCAGGTCTTCACTAAACGAGTTCGAGGGAGTTAAGGTCGTGGCGGAGGCGGAAAGCGGTGAAAGGGGCATCCAGTTAATTAAGGAACTCAGGCCTGATGTTGTGCTTATGGACCTTGGGTTGCCCGGAATTAACGGTATAGAAGCAATCCAGGAAATAAAGGATTTTGATGAAAACATAAAAATAGTTGTCCTGACTTCCCATGAACGGGATGAGGAAGTTCTTGCGGCACTGGGCTCGGGAGCTAACGCGTATTGCCTTAAGGATATTGAACCAAATACGCTTGTGAGTGTAATAAGGAATGTAAACCGGGGCGCAGCCTGGCTTGACCCTAATATTGCGGGAGTTGCGCTTAAATTATTTCCAAGGCCTGAATCAGCCAGGATTTTAAACTCGTCAGTTGTTACCGATGCCAGAAGCCAGCTAACCGAAAGGGAACTGGAAGTGCTAAAGCTCCTGGTAAAAGGCAAAAGCAATACTGAAATAGCTAAAGACCTTATAGTGAGTGTGCATACCGCAAAAGCTCACGTCTGCAGCATTCTTCAAAAACTCTGCGTTGACGACAGGGTACAGGCTGCGGTAAAAGCAATTAAGGAAAACATCATTTAAAAGGGGTTTTTAGTAACTATCCGGCATTTTAAAATCTTCAAAATCTCGCCTAATGAAATCGGCATAGGTTTTGGAGATTTTTTTAAATACAATAACAAACCAAAGATGTTAATATTATAGAAACTTACAAAAACTAAAACCCATGGACATAAATGAAACTCTTAACTCTTTAAGCCTCAGGGAAAGAATCTCCCAGATGTTTATGCTGGGTTTTCCAGGAACAGAGCTGAAACAGGATAACATAAAAATACAAAACGCAATTAAAGAGGGGCTTGGAGGGGTTATTTTATTTACCGAAAATATCCGCTCCTATGAACAAACCGCAAATCTTACAGCCGGCCTGCAAAAACTGGCTGCCATACCGCTTTTTATCGGCATTGACCAGGAAGGTGGCAAAATAGAGAGAACAGGCAGGATTAAAAATAAAATCAATTATCGCTCACCCGCAACGCTCGCGTCTGAAGGGAACCCGGACATGGCCGGGCAACAGGCAAAAATTACGGCAAAAGAGCTGAAGTCAATGGGGGTTAATATGAACTTTGCGCCCGTACTGGACGTGAACACTAATCCCCATAACCCTATAATAGGTGAGAGAGCTTTCTCAAATAACCCTCAAACCGTTATAAACTTTGCGAGGCCGGTGTATGAGACATTCCTGGAAAACGGCATAATCCCGGTGGTAAAACACTTCCCCGGCCACGGCCATACAGCCGAGGATTCCCACCATACAATGCCCTGTGTTGATTTAGGGATGGAAGAGCTGGAAACAACCCATATAGCCCCGTTTAAAACGGCCTTTAGCGACGGGGTTAACGCCGTTATAGTTGCGCATGCCAACTATAAGGCATTTGACGCGGAAATGTTGCCTGCCTCCCTTTCCCAAAACGTTATAAAAGATTACCTGAGAGGGAAAATGAGGTTTAATGGGCTTGTTATATCAGATGACATGGTCATGGGTGGGGTAAAAAAATATTGTAACAGCCTTGACGCCTGCGTAAAAGGGATTAATGCCGGCATAGATGCCTTTGTTTTCAGGAATTGCGATGACACGGCATTAAACCTTAGTCACAAACTTGTTGAATATGTTGAAAATGGGGTATTATCAGAGAAAATAATAGATGAATCGGTAAGGAGGATATTAGCGTGCAAATCAGGGCATATATCTGTTTAACCTTAACTATGGCGCTTTTTGGGGTTAGCGTTCTTGCAAAACCCTATACAGGGATGGTAAGCAAAAATCATCTTATAATAGAAAGCCTGATAGAAAAGGGCAGGTATGAAGAAGCCATTGTTAAGGTAAAAGAAATCCTCGATGATAACCCGGATGACCTCAACGCAAGGGCCTATCTGGGAAGCATATATTCAATCCAGTACAAGCTGGATGCGGCAACTCGCGAGTATAAAAGGGTCATTGAGCAGGACAAGGACAACGCAGCAGCCCATAACGGGCTTGGTATGGTTTACTACCGCAGGACAACCTCTTCAGATATGGCTTACAGGGAAAAAATCCCCGAATTGCTGGACAGTGCGCTTGAGGAGTTCTCCCTGGCAGTGCAGAATGCCCCTAATTACTACCAGGCATACAATAACGCCGGCAAAGTCCTGTTTGAAACGGGCAGAATCCCCGAGGCAGAGGCGTATTTTAAGAAGGCAACAGAGCTTAAGCCCAACTACTCAGAAGGTGTGGAAAATTACGGGAGGGTGCTTTTTTCAAAAAACCTTATAGACCCTGCCATAAGGAAGTACAAAGAGGCTATAAGGCTAAATACCAGGAATTCCTCGGCGTATTACCACCTTGGGGAAGCGCTTATAGCCAAAGGAGAGTATTCCGAAGCCATAAAACACCTCCAGACCTCTCTTTATCTTTTCCCAAACAGCGCACCCGTACATAATATGCTTGGAAAAGCCTATGAGATGCAGGGAAATGAGGCTGCTGCCATTGCTGAGTATAAAAAAGCCGCCATGATAAAGCCGGAATTTACTGCCGCGTATTTGAGCCTGGCTGAAATATACGAAAACAGGGGGGATGATGAGTTTGCAACAGCAGAACTCAGGAACGCTATAGCCATTAACCCGGACTTCCATGAAGCAAAAGCCAAAATAGCAAAGATTTCGCTTAATATCGGAAAAACAGACCAGGCAATAAAATACTACAGGGAACTCAAGGGTGTGCCCGCCTTTAAAAATGTTGCCCTGAAAGGACTTGCAAGGGCATATTTCCTTAAAGCAAGCTCAAATCCGGGAAATGACGTTATAGAAGTGGAAAATGCCCTGAAAAAAGCCCTTAGCTATGACCCTGAAAACCTTGAATTATACCTGGCATTGCTGAGAGTGGCAAAAATATCCCAAAACCCCGGTCGGTCAGAGTTTTATTTAAACAGGATTGTAAAAAAATCTGATGATAAAAGGATTAACCATATTGTAAAGGGTGAGGCCCATCTAACCGTAAGGGAATTCGGCAATGCCGAGAGAGAATTTATAAAAGCAATCAACCAAGCCCGGACAAATAACGACCTGCTGAAATTTTCAGAAATATTCATAGCTAACAGGATGTACTCGCCGGCCAGAATCGCCCTGAACCGGGTAATTCCCGGGGAGGCGGGGGATTTGCGGGCAAAAAGGCTGCTGGAGAGGATAAAAAGAAATGAGGAACAGGCCGTTTCAAAACTAAAAATCGCGGACGCTTTTTACGGTGAAGGCCAGCACAGAGCTGCAATAGAAGCGTATAAAGACGCTATATCCCTGGACCCTTGCATTGAAGAGGCTCATTTAAAGCTGGCAAGGGCTTATGAAAAGGCAAAAAACTATAACCTGGCCCTGGAACACTATAAAGCCTACATCAGCCTTGTTGACGCAGGCCGTGATACGGGAAAATTCCGGAAAAGGATTGAAAAACTCAAGAGAAAGATGCGGGATAATCAACATTGAAAGAATATAGATGGGTTTATAAAAGTATAGAAGCAGACCCTGCCCTGTTTAATGAGGTTAAAAAAGCAACAGGGTCTGATATTATTGCGAAATTGCTTGTTAACAGGGGCATAACCGGCATTAAACAGGTTGAGGACTTTTTAAACCCTGATAACGTTGAGCTGACGTCGCCGTTTGTTTTCCCGGATATGCAAAAAGCTGTAGAAAGAATAAACGGGGCAATACAAAACCGGGAAAGTATTGTTATATATGGGGATTTTGACTCAGATGGCGTAACAAGCACCGCCCTGATGTATAAAACCCTGAAACACCTCGGAGCAGACGCCAGCTATTACATCCCCGGCAGGTCTGATGAGGGGCACGGCCTAAACAGGGCAGCATTATGCAGGTTAATCAGCGCAAAAAAAACCAAACTGATTATAACCGTGGATTGCGGCATCAGCAACATTTCCGAAATAAAACTTGCCCAAAGTCTCGGCACGGACGTTATTATTACCGACCACCACGAGCCGCTGGAGGAAATACCCGAGGCTTACGCCGTGATAAACCCTAAAATGCTCCATATTGAAAGGGTAAGGCAGCTTGCAGGCGTGGGGGTGGCTTTTAAACTGGCGGAGGCACTGCTTAAATCATATAATAAACAGGATTTCACCGATAAAATCCTTCCCCTGGTAGCAATAGGTACGGTAGGAGATGTTGTCCCGCTTATTAATGAGAACAGGTTGTTGGTATACAAGGGATTAAGGTTTATTAACAACTCAAAACCCTTCAGTATAGCAAAATTAATGGAAATATCCGGCCATAAGCCCGATAAGGAAATAACAAGCACGGTGCTGGCGTTCACCGTTGTGCCCAGAATCAATGCTATAGGTCGCTTGTCAGAGGCTAACAGCGCTGTGGAGTTTCTTATTTCAGAAGACAGGAACAGAATCGAGCTGCTGGCAGCCGAACTGGACAGAAATAACAGGGAGCGCCAGCAGCTATGCGATAATACATACAACCGGGCCGAGGAAAAAATATCTGCCGGGGAAATTGATTTAAACAGTGATAAAGCCGTAATCCTGGGAGATAGCGGTTGGCATCCCGGAATAATCGGGCTTGTGGCCTCAAGGCTGGTTGAAAAATACCACAGGCCCGCCATTTTATTCTCACTGGACGAGGAAA
>JANQGS010000100.1 GCA_028277195.1 Candidatus Gastranaerophilales bacterium | reverse complement strand
TTTGTAAAGATTTATTAAATTACCGTTAAAATTCAGGTATGTTTTTTGTTATAAATATTGACAGATATGGTAAAATATATTTTGGATAACTATAAATACGAGGTGAAGGTTTATGATAAATGGTGTAAGCAATATCAGCCCTCAGAATAAAATAAATTATGCGCAGCCCGCAGTCGCCAAGGTTGGGTTTTCAAGTACTTCAAAATTTATAAAAGGCCTTGTAAAAACTGTTGACAAGGAAGGTGATGATATGATGGAAGCAATGCGAAGAGGTAGGGCCAAGGGGCAAAAACCAAAACAATCAATTCAAGACATTGTTCGCCAAATAGGTGATGCTCTAGATATACCGGTCTGAGCAATCACTATCATCAGTAAAAAATTTATCAATCTGCTTGTTTAATTTATTAGATGCGATTATAGCGGCAGCAGAACCAATTCCCATACCTATGAGGTTGCCGATTGCGGTTCCGCCTATTAATGTTCCTGCAAGTAGACTACCGCCTAAAGCTGCGCCACCCAAAATTATACCACCTGTAATAAGTCCAACAAAGGCAGTTGATTTAATTAACTGTATTCCAAAAGCCTTTGCTTTATCTAATATAGTACCTTCTGTTTCTGTAATGGACTTAACAAGTGCCGGCACTTCAACCAGTGCGCTTGTAAGTACACCTAATCTGGAAACTCTTAACAGTGAGTCGCCCATAAACTGTTGGAATTTAGTCCCCTCAAACTTGAAAAATGGAGGGTAACGATCCGGTATGAGGACTCTGCCGCTTTTGGTTGTAATGCCCTTAACTACTTGAGTTTCGTCTATATTGGAAAGCTTTATTCCCA
Source organism: Candidatus Gastranaerophilales bacterium (assembly GCA_028277195.1). Classification (GTDB taxonomy): domain Bacteria; phylum Cyanobacteriota; class Vampirovibrionia; order Gastranaerophilales; family UBA9971; genus JANQGS01. The sequence goes on along the minus strand of JANQGS010000100.1, from coordinate 10,087 downwards.
GCTTGTCACGTATAGTTTTGCCAAAATTTGTCATATATAATGGCTTATCAAGTTTTTCTATCCAATTATATTTAAGCAGACGCTCAGCAAAGGTTCCATTAAGAAGGCTCATAGGATGTTGTCCCCGGTAAACAGGCGCTTTGTGTGTCCTGAATATATTTACACCCTCATGCCAGGCCCGCAGCATCTCCCTCGCATCCCCCGGCAAATGCGCCAGGGCAATTCCTCCTAAAAGCAAGTTCCTCCACGGGTTGTTCTCCTCAACGCTGCTCATCCTCCTGGTTGTGGGGCATACCAGGCCCGTTGCGGCCAGGGTTTTCTGCGTCTTTTCAAGCCTGTTTACCTCTTTTTCCAGCTCCTCAAAACACCCGACCGCCTTTCTCGCCCCGAAAAAATCAGACTCCACCACGGGGTCAATGCGCGAACCAAAAAGCTCACTCATGCCCCGCTGCGAGGAATTGGATATGTTCCCCGTCAAACTCCCAAACCCGGGGCTATTGCCCCGCGCTTGCGGTATTTGGCATATATGGGGAAATTCTGCAATGTTTAAGTGCATAGATTTCCCTTGCTTTCTTCCTATATAATTAAAAACAATTTAGCCGGGAAAATTGCCATTAATCGGTTATTTTCAAAAATTCCCTCGTTAAGCGCTAAATTATCCATGCACTCATCGGATGCTTTTTTGTTGATTTTTGAGAGTTTCTGTTTTTTGCCCATTTTGCGCTCCTTTTTGTTAATAGTCTTAAATTAATAATTTAATTTTAAACTATTAATTTAAAATAGTCAAGATTTAGTTAAGCTATATTTTAATTTTTTAATATATAGTTTATTTTTAAATAATGAGTTTAGGCAATGAAATAAGAAAATTAGCGCTGGACAATGCTGTAACTTTGACCTTTTTAGCGGAAAAGATTTCTAAAGCAAAAGGCAAACCATACAGTGTACAAAATTTATCATCTAAGTTAAAAAAAGGCACTGTGAATTTGAATGAATTAGAAATAATACTCAGGGCTTTAAACTATAAAGTAAAATTCGAAAAAGAGGCCTGAGCGGCCACATATGATAAAGTCTTTTAAATGCAAGGAAACAGAAAAGATATTCAGGGCGGAAATTTCAAAAAAACTTCCCGCTGATATACAGAAAAGAGCTTTGCTGAAACTGCGAAGTATTAATATTGCCGCTGAATTAATTGACCTTTCAATGCCTCCCGCCAATAAACTGGAGTCCCTGAAAGGCAACAGAAAAGGACAGTATTCCATCAGGGTTAATCAACAATGGCGCATTTGTTTTAAATGGATTGACAATGATGCTTATGAGGTCGAAATTATCGATTATCATTGATATACCGCATTGCTTAAATAATTCCGACCAGTATAACTTGATTGTACGTTGTACATAGTGTATAATACAAACAAAGATAAAATTTCAGGACAAAAAATGACAGAATATATAGAAATACCTGCCATTGGCGAAATTTTGCTCGAGGAGTTCCTCGAGCCGTTAAACCTTTCCCAAAACGCGCTTGCAAGGGCTATCGGAGTCCCTTCCAACAGGATAAACGCCATTATCAGGGGACAGAGAAATATTACCGCAGATACTGATTTAAGGCTTACTAAATATTTTGGTTTAACAAAAGGGTATTTTTTACGGTTGCAGTCTGAGTTTGAATTATTAGAGTCTGAGAGAAAGATTCAAAATGACTTGTCTAACATAATACCGATTGATTACAGTAAGGTTAAGAGCGCTTAGTGTTGAGGGCAGGCCGCATTTATACCAGAATGTGCTTATAATTTTGTCATGCCGGGCTTGACCCGGGGTGAACTGTTACATTTTTTTCTGTTAAAATATACATACTTATAAGTTTTGTAAACTTTATTGTTATGTCAAAAATCCTTATAATATGCTCCTGTCCCCGAACAAATAAAGACCTGAGCGAACTGCTGTCCGGTGTCGGGTATGAAATATTCCCCGCAACTGACGAGCAGCAGGCAATAAGCCAGGCAGAAGAGCTTTGCCCGGATATTGCCATTATCGATACATCAAGCCCGGGTATTAATATATCGAATATCTGCAAAAACCTTAAACTCCAGAATAAAACCAATGATACCCAGATAATCCTCCTTACCTCAAAAGACTCCTCCTCAGAAGAAGTTTTAGTAGGCGCAGACGGGTATATAACAAAACCGTTCAATGAAAACATACTGATAGCAACCGTAAATGCCCACTTAAGGATTAAAAAGCTGCTGGATATACTCTACACAAATAACAACGAGCTGGCAAAGAGCCTTTACCAGCTTAATGTTCTCTATTCTACAAGCTCACAGCTCGCGGGTACGCTGGATAAGTCAAAACTCATCAATATCATGAATAACGGGCTGGAAAAAAGCCTTAATTTCTCCCTGTGCCATGCCCTGGTGATTAATGAGCCGGAAAATGCCACGCTTATAATCAATTCCCTGCACCCAATTTCAAAAAGACTTGAAGAAGGGCTTAAATTGCGGGCGCTTATCGGGTATAAAAGCCTTTTTGAGGACAGTGAGCTCCCCTTCAGCCTTTCTATCAACAACATAAACCCGGAAATAAACATTAAAAACAACGAAGGGCTGTTTGACCTTGATATCCTGGTGTGGGACAGGCTTTTTTCCTCTATAAATACATCCGACCAGTTTTTCGGCACGGTTGAGATAATAAGGGAAGACCGCTTTACGGGCGAGGATTCAACCTGTTTCCAGACAGTGGTAAAGCAGGTTTCCCTGCCGCTGGAGAGCGCTCTTTTCTACGAGGAGCTTAAAAAAACCAACGTTAAACTGGAAAAGCTGGAGAGGCTGAAATCAGAGTTTATCTCAATCGTTTCCCATGAGTTGAGAACCCCCATAACTTCAATAAAAAGCTCCCTCGATATGCTGTTATCCGGCAGGATGGGAGGGATTAGCGATACCCAGGGCAATTTTCTCAGCCTTGCCCAGAGGAATATTGACAGGTTATCAGGGATTATCAATGACCTGCTTGATTTATCCAAGATTGAGGCCGGTAAAATGGAGTACAGGTTTGCCCCTTGTAATATTATTGAGCCTGTTAAGTTTGTATTATCCAGTTTTGAGCACCTTGCAAAAAAGAAAAACATTGCCATTAAACTTGAAACAGGAACAGAAGAGCTTAAAGTCAATGGCGATACGGCCAGGATTGAGCAGGTTGTGTCAAATTTAGTGTCAAACGCAATAAAATTCACTCCTGAAAACGGCGAGATACGGGTAAAAATTGAAGAAATAGGCGACAGGGCAAAAGTTAGCCTGACAGACAACGGAATAGGCATAAAAAAAGAGGACATGCCAAAGGTTTTTGATAAATTCCAGCAGATAGAAAGCTCATTAACCCGGAAAGTAGGGGGCACGGGGCTTGGCCTGCCTATTGCAAAGCAGCTTGTAGAGGCGCATGGCGGTGAGATTTGGTTTGAAAGTGAATTTGAGAAAGGCAGCACTTTTTCCTTTATAATTCCAGTTTTGAGAGAGGATATTTATGCAAAAAGTAATATTAATAGCTGATGATGAGCCGGATATAGTGGAGACGATAAAATTCCTGGTGGAGAGCGAGGGATATAAGTGCCTGGTTGCTTTTGACGGGGAGCAGGCGTTGAGGCTGGCAAAGGAGAAGAGCCCTGACCTTATGCTGCTTGATGTTATGATGCCGAAAATTAACGGGTATAAGGTATGCAGGCTTTTAAAGTTTGACGTTAAGTATAAGGACATCCCGATTCTCATGATTACCGCGAGGTCACAGGAGGAGGACCGCTTGATAGGCGAGGAAACCGGGGCGGATGAGTATATAACCAAGCCGTTTGATGTAAATGAGGTTTTGGAGAGGATTAGGGCTTATTTGGACTGTTAATTGCAGGGATATAGCAAAAATTACAACAAAAATTGAAGTATCATAAAAAGTATTGAAATCATTTTTGCGTTGTTGGCCATGTTATTGTATTGTCTTAATTGGGCCTGGTTATCATAATAATGCCCGGATTCCCTGGCGTCAGTATACGCGCAAAGACGTTGCAGCCTTTCCTCTGTAGAATAACTATCCGAGGATTTATTAAATACAAATTTTTCCAGCCTTGCCAGCCTGTTGTCCACGGGCTCTGTTATGTAAACAGTGCCGAGCAGTTTTTTTTCGAGCTCATACAGCGTAACTGAATGGTCCCGGCCATAACTGTATTTATTTTTGGCGCTGTATTTATTTTTGCCGAGGACTTCATCCTTTAACCTGTCAACCCTGTCGCTTAACGGGGCATTTGTCACATTGCCGAACAGCCTCATTTCAAGGGCATCAAGCCTTTTGTATATATTAGCCTGCGGGTAGGCTGTGCCTGTGACCTTTATTTCCATTTCATCCATTACAGGGTAGCCCACGTTAACGCTTATATTCTCCGCGTTAACGCACAGGCTGAAAAATAACAAAAAGGTAATTGCCGGGATTTTAAATTTCATAATATATAATTTTAGTTTTAGTTTTCTTTTTTTATATCCGCCGGGTCGATAATTGCCTTAACCGGCTCGCCCGTATTACGCTTTTTCCCGATAACAAGATAGGAAGAGCTCCCGGGTGTTTTACCCCGGGCGGAAATATTTGGCATACATTCAAGCTCCTTGCTGCCGGGGATTTGTTTTATGCTTGAAAAAAAATTATAATGAAATTTATCGTAAATTTCAAAAATCTCTATATTTGACCATCCGGTCTGGTTTTGCTCAGCGGCTTTTTCCCTTAACAATTTTACCTCGTCCCTGGAAAAATAGGATTTATAAACAGGTTTTTTAATAAAAGGGATTTTAAAAAGCTTTTTAGGGGCTATTTTTCTCACATAGGGTGATACCCGCACTATTTCCTCCCGGATGTTCGGATATTCAGGCAGGTGAATTTCAGGGTAGCCAAACTCCCCCGAGCTGACCTCAAAGCCAAGCGGATAGTTCCTTAGAGCCGTATTACAGTGAAGGTTCAAGTCCTTCCATTTTAATAATGACTTAAAGCTCTGCATTATGTTTATTTTTATTTCAGGGTAAAACAGCAGTTTTCTTATTAAAACGTATGTTTCGCTGAGCCTGTTCATTACCGGGGCCTGAACTTCAAGCATATTCCCATTATTAAACCTCACGTCAAAATCATTCAGGTCCCGGGTGTTTACCCCCGGTTTAAAGCCCGAGAAAAACGAGAGGAATTTAAAAAAATATTTCTTCATAGCTCCATATTACATTATTTTGTGAAAATGTGTTATAAAAACATACATGAAAGCAATTGTAAACAGCGTACTGCCGGGCTCAATCGCAGAGGAACTCAATATAAAGCCGGGCGATGAAATAATTTCCGTTGATGAGGTTAAGCCCGTTGATTTGATTGATTATAAATACCTTACCTCCTCTGAGGAATTGAGCCTGCATATAAAACGCGCCCCGGGCGAGGAGGAAATAATTGACATAGAAAAACACCCCGGTGAAGACCTCGGGATAGTGTTTGAATCAGGAGTTTTTGACAGAATAAAACCCTGTGAAAACAGGTGTATTTTTTGCTTTGTGGACCAGCAGCCCGGGGGGTTGAGAAAAAGCCTGTATGTTAAGGATGATGATTACAGGCTGTCATATCTCCAGGGTACGTATATAACCCTTACAAACCTTACTCCCGAAGACAGGAAAAGGATTGAAACCCTCAGGATAGGGCCTTTGTATGTTTCTGTCCATACCACGAACCCGGAATTAAGGGCAAAAATGCTCCAGAACCCTAAAGCAGCCGATATAAAAGACGAATTAAAATGGCTGGAAAGCATTGATATCCCCCTGCATACTCAAATAGTGGCATGCCCGGGGATAAATGACGGTATGGAACTGGAGAAAACACTACAAGACCTTTCAGTGCCGGGCAATGTAATTTCTATTGCCATAGTTCCCGTAGGGGTTACAAAATACAGGAATAACCCCTCTTTAAGCCCTCCGAATACAGCCCAGGCAAGGGATATTATAAATATTTCAAAAAAATATAATAATGTGTACCCTTCTGATGAGTTATATATTTCAGCGGGTATAGAACTGCCGAAAACTAATTTTTACAATGGTTTTAACCAGTTAGACGACGGCGTGGGAACTGGCAGGGTGCTATTGGATGATTATAAAAAGCAAAAAAAGCGCCTGCCCAAATCCCTTCGGGCCCCTCTTTGCATCACCATAGCCGCGGGACAAATAGCCTGTGAGGTTATGGGGCCGATTGTGGAGGATTTAAATAAAACAGATAATTTAAACGTTGAGTTAGTGGGGATTGAGAGTAAGTTCTGGGGAGATAATGTTACCGTATCCGGATTAATCACCGGCCAGGATATTCTTGGCGCACTTTTGCCCGTAAAACACAGGATTCAAAACCTTGTAATTCCCTCTGTAATGCTGAGGCAGTATACAGACCAGTTTCTCGACAATATGACCGTAAGTGATATTGAACAAAAACTTGATACTAACGTTAAAATAATTCAAAATTATTACAGCACAGGGGAGCTGGTGGATTTTATACGCAATTTCCCAAATTAATGCCCGGGCCGGCTTGAGGGGTTTGAATTCCTGATTTAAAACAAAAACTTGATATTAATGTTAAAATAATTCAAAATTATTACAGCTATGAATAAATCAAATAAAACATACTCTATAAATGATATTAAAAAAATATTAAGCTCGCATGAGTCCGCGTTAAAGGCTAAATACAAGACAATGCGGTTCTACCTGTTCGGCTCTTATGCCAGGGGTGATGCAACTTCAAACAGCGATATAGATTTGCTGGTTGAGTTTAGCGAAACCATAGACATGTTTGATTTTGTAGCCCTGCAAAACTATTTGAAAGAAATTTTCGGCAAGGATGTTGATTTAGGGACACCAAAAAGTTTAAAATCTTTTGTTAAAGATAAAATCCTAAAAGAGGCCATAGTTATATGAAAAACAAAATAAACTAATTGAAAGAATTAACTGACTTTATATGCTAAAAAAACTAACTAACTTAATAAATAAATTAATTTCCTACTCCTATTCAAATAAATTCAGGAATTACTCTATACTCGCCCTGAGCCTGCTTTTGCTCACCCTGCTGCTCGCGAGCAGGAACTTCCTGTTCCATAATATTATTGATGACGGCATAAGCAAAATAACGGTACATGCAAACAAGAAAATAGAGGTTGAGGATACCGAAAAAACAGACGCCAAAAAAAGGTATGAATCCCTTAAGGTAAAACCTGTACTAAGACCCATCCAGGACAATATCAACGGCATAATGAAAGGAAAACTCGGTGAACTGCTGAATTCCGTTAAAATGGTGAAAGAATCAGACAGCGCCCCCGTTGAAAAGAGGAATAAAATTAAAGGCCTGTTTGACATTAAGGAAGATAACTACTTTATAAATACCGCTGCCGATTACCTGTATAACTCGCCAGAGGCGTCATTTGCAAAATTCGCCTCAGAATCCCTCTTTACCCTGGACAAAATACTGGAAAAAGGCGTTACGGAAAACGAGCTTCTTGAGAATAAAAACGGGATAATCGGGCAATCCGTCAGTAATTCCTTTACCAGGACACAAAAACTGGCCATGACAATCCTCATAGGAAAAGTGCTTGAGCCAAACATGGAAGAGGATAAAAACGCAACCGAGCTGGCGGTACAAAAGGTTATTGCCAACATAAGGCCCGTAATAGCAAGCTATGAAAAAGGCGATTTAATAATATCCTCCGGCGAAAGAGTCAAAAAAGTGCAAAAAGAAGCGTTGAAACTGGCGGGATATAATATTAACCGGTTCGACTTCATAGGGATAGTGGGTATTTTTTCGCTTGTCGGGCTCTGTATATTTACAACCCTTTATTACATTGTTAATTTTGAGTGCAAATTCATAAATCCCTCATATACGGGCCTGATAGCATTGCTAACAGGTGTAATAACCTCTTTTGCGGTGATGCTGCCCGATAAAATCTCTCCATATGTCATTCCAATACCGGCCATGGCCATGCTTCTCACTATATTCACCTCATCCAGGACAGCCCTGCTGGTAACAATGCTGGTAATTGTGATGCTCGGGGTTTCCCTGCAGTATTCAATTGATTATATTTTTGTGTTCATGCTCGGCGCAATCATAGCAATATTTACCTCAAACACCATTAATTACTACAGAAGGATGGACATGGTAAGAGCCGGGTTTGACGTGGGACTAATCCAGATGTTTGTGGTACTGGTAATGTTCCTGCTGCAAAACAGCGCTGAAAACCTAAACCTTGCCTTAATGGTGACAAAAATGTTTATGGCGTTCGGCAACGGGCTTATAAGCGGAATGATTACGCTTGGTATTATCCCGCTTATTGAGAGCGCGTTTAAAATAATTACCCCATACGGCCTGGCCGAGCTTTCTGACCATAACCAGTCCCTGTTGAGGAGGTTGCAGTTTGAAGCCCCGGGCACTTACCACCATAGCCTTATGGTAAGTAATTTATGCGAGGCAGCCGCGGAGTCCATAGGAGCTAATCCCATACTGGCAAGGGTTGCGGCTTTTTATCATGACATCGGGAAACTTAAAAGGCCGCTGTTTTTTATAGAAAACCAGTCATATTTCGGCATAGAAAACCCGCATGAGAACCTTAACCCGAAGCTGAGCAAAATGGTTATTACCGCCCACCCGAAAGACGGGGTGGAGCTGGCAAGGGAGTATGGCCTGCCCCCGATTATCCACCAGTTTATTATCCAGCACCATGGCGACGGGCTTGCAGCTTATTTTTACAAGCAGGCCCTGGAAAATGAAGGCGCGGGAAGCGTTTCCGAGGAACAGTTCAGGTATAATAACCCCAAGCCCTCCTCAAAAGAGGCGGCTATTCTTATGCTGGCGGATGCGGTGGAATCAGCGGTAAGGGCATTGAAAAACCCTGAGTCGGAAGAGGTTGATGATATGGTGGATAAAATCGTAAGGGAAAGGCTGATTGACGGCCAGCTTTCTGAAAGCCCCCTTACACAGAAGGATTTAAAGACTATTGGAGGCGTATTTAAAAGGGTGTTGAGGGGCATGCAGCACCACCGGGTTAAATACCATGAGGATATCCTTGAGGAGTTGAACAAAAAAAGCCTTAACGGAAGGTGTTAACCCTTTAGGGTGATGAAGAGTAGGAAAAATAATCACTTTATAAAGTGATTATTTTTTTATCTACATAATATATAGTATTTATATAGGGAAACAAAAGGAAAAGTTAGGATGAAAAACATAAAGTTTTTTGAAAAAGATGAATCAAATGAAAACCTGGATAAAATTTTTAATTATAAAAAATTAAATGTAAAGACAAATAGTTTTGGCTACCTTTCAAGCCCAATAGCTTATAAAAAGGACGAAAAGGAAGAAAGCGGCACTTCCCGGCTCGGGAATACCGTGATTAACGATATTTTTTAATTAAAAAATTATTTATACCCGATACAACGCTCTCTTAATAACTATTACCCGGCTTAATGATATAGACTTTTATAGTCTATATTTTTTTTATGTGGCGGTCCTGGGCTGCCCTACCGTCATGTTAACTATAATGCTGAATAAGGAGTAAAGGAAAGAACCCAAAAGGGCCGGGAAAAAGCCTCCCAATGAGAACCCTGGCACTAAAAACGCAGCCAGGCCAAACATCAGGGCATTAATAACAAACAGAAAAAGCCCCAGTGTAATAATATTTATAGGAAGGGTGAGAAATACAATAAGCGGCTTGACAAAAGTGTTAATGAGCGAAATAACCGCAACAGAAACCAGCGCCGCCAGCAATCCTGAAATTTCCATACCGGGAGTGATTCTTGCCACAAGTATAAGGGCAAGGGCCAGTATTATCCATCTAACGATTGTGTTTAACATAACATATACCCTATAATTAAGTAACCATACAAATTTAATTATAAAAAGGAGAAAAAGCCATGGCAACCGCCGAAATAACTATTATCCCGATAGGAACAGGCTCCACAAGCACCAGTGATTTTGTGGCCGAAGCAGACAGGATTCTCTTAAAATACCCTGATGTTAAAAATAAACTGACCGCCATGGGTACTGAGCTTGAATGTAGTGATATAGA
>JANQGS010000038.1 GCA_028277195.1 Candidatus Gastranaerophilales bacterium | reverse complement strand
CTTATAGTCCTGGCCTGGTCAGCAATCGCTCTTGTAATTGCCTGTCTTATCCACCAGGTAGCGTAAGTGCTGAACTTATAGCCCCTTTCATGGTCAAATTTCTCGGCGGCCCTGATAAGCCCCAAATTCCCCTCCTGAATGAGGTCAAGGAAAAGCATTCCCCTGCCCACATATTTTTTTGCTATACTTACGACCAGCCTTAAATTTGCCTGGACCAGCTTACGTTTTGCTATTTGCCCGGCTTTTCCGCCGTTTGTTATTTTCCTTGCGAGCTCAATTTCCTCATCCGCGGTTAACAGCTGGATTCTTCCGATTTCCCTGAGGTACATCCTTACAGGGTCGTCCATGGGCACTCCCTTGGGAGGTGTAATATCTATATCTTCCTCTTCTTCTTCTATATCATCTTCCTTAATGTTTACATCTTCCTCTTCTTCAATATCGATAACACCCACACCCCCTGATTTAAACAGGCTTCCTATCTGGGCGCTGTCGTTATCGTCCTCACTCACCAGGATTTCGTCAATGCTTGCCCTGTTTTTTGTCTTTTCCAACTTTTTATCCATAATTTATTATAACCTTCTTTCCTTAATGAGTTCCTTAACTTTTTGCTGATGACGGCTCGAAGACATATCATCCCGGTTATCCTCATAATATGACACCCTTAACTTTTCCTGCTGTTCAAAAACGGAATGGGTCTGTAAATAAGCGATGTGGTCCATTATATACCGGTGAAATAAATCGCTTTTCATATCCTTTTTGTCATCAACTGAGTATATCAAGTCAGTTAAAACCTTTTTAGCCTCTTCGTTGTCCGCAAGTTTAATTAAAAGTTCATCAAAAAGTTTGTCAGAATCGTTAAAATTTTCTACAATCTCATCTATGTTTTTCTTAATCAGGTTCAGGTTGGTATCAGATAACTCCACCTCCTTAATATAATTATTAATACATAAAGGTGCAAATTTTTCATTATTCAGAAAATACAGGCTCAGCAAATTTTTCTGGGCCAGAAGGTGCTTTTCCTCTTTATTTATGCCTGTAAGGGCTTTTTTGGAACTCTCGCCGGGTTTAATATTTTGTAAAGATTTCTTAACTTCTATGTTAAGGGCTTCCTCGTCTATGGAGAGCCTTTCTGATACGAGCCTGGTATATTCATTGCGGATTATGGAATTCCTGATTTCCGCCAGCAGTGGTATAACGTCCTTTCCGAGCCGGGCCTTGTCCTGGGGGGAGGAGGACCTGTCATTGAGGTTAATTATCCTGTTTATCTGGTAATCTATGAGGAGCGGGGCTGATTTTACCAACTGTTTATACGCTTCAGCGCCCTGTTCCCTGAGGAAGTCATCGGGGTCCTTACCGGTGTTTGCGGTTACAACCCTTATTTCACAGGCTGTTCGCTCATTTTTTACGGTAGAGTCGCTAAAGCTCTCATCAAAGTGCTTTATGTCCCCCAGCCCGGAAAAGGCTGATTTAATTATGTCAGCGCCACGGTTTGTTGCATTAACACCTGCCTCGTCCGAGTCAAAAGCCAGGTAAATCCTTCTTGAATCTGAATATCTGGCGATTATTCTTACATGCTGCTCTGTTAATGCCGTGCCCAACGTGGCAACCACGTTGGCCAAACCGTGAGTATGCGCTGCTATAACGTCAAAATACCCTTCCATTAATATTACACTGTCAAGTTCCTTTATGGCTTCTTTTGCCTGGTGTATGGCGTAGAGGCTTTTGCTTTTGTTAAAAACAGGTGAGTCAGGGGAGTTAAGATATTTTGGGCCCTGAGAATCCTTTAGGGCTCTCGCGCCAAATGCGATAAAATTACCCTTTTCATCCCGGATGGGTATCATTATACGATTTTTAAACGATGACAGGCCCGTTTTACTGATGATTTCCCTGTCATATTTTTTTATTAAGCCGTCAATACTGCCCGGGGCGAGCCCTAAATTGAATTTTTCAATCGTTTCCTCATTTATGTCCCTTTTCAGGAGATAGTCCCTTGCTTCCTTATTTTCGAGGAGTAATTCTTTATAGTAAAAGGCTGCCTGTTTATTAACTTCCAGGATTTGTTTTTTAAGTTCGGTATTAGCGCTGGTTACGCCTGCTTCCGGGAGTTCTATGCCGAATTTCTGGGCAAGCGTTACTATTGTTTCCCAGAACGAGGCATTGTTTACTTTCATGAGAAAGGACAGGGAATCCCCGCCTGCCCCGCACCCAAAGCATTTAAATATGCCTTTTTCCGGGTTAATCGAGAAAGAGGGGGTTTTTTCCTTATGGAACGGGCAGAGCCCCCAGTAGTTGCGCCCGGATTTTTTCAGCAGCACATGTTCTGATACTGTTTCAAAAATATCAAGCCGGTTTTTTATTTCCTCTACCGCGTTCCCTGAGGACTGTTTTTTCAGGCTGCTCTGTTCCATTTTCTTACCTCATTAAAATATGAGTTCATAGATATTAAGTAAAAACATATAAAAAGTTAACCTTAAAATGATATAAAATTTACAAAAAAATATTTCGTGTACACGAGACACTTGTTATTGTTCGCAAAAGAGGATGTTGTCTAACTTTACAATTGCCCAAATACGCTTATTTTTCCAGTTTGTGCTTTATATAGGACGAAACTGCCTCTGCAACGGTTTTTGGCTCTTCAACGTCTTGCCCGGGGGGTTTCGCAGGGATTTTACCCGCAATTATTTTTTTATACAGAAGATACCCGCCCGCGGCAAGGAGAATGACCCCTATAGCCTTTGCGGTCGCAACCAGCAGTTTGAAGAAAAAATTTCCGGAGGCCTGTTTTTGTTGTTTTTGCTGGGGCTCCCGGGGAGCTTGAGGCTGCGGCTCAATAGGTGCAGGTTTTTCAGGGGCTTTTTCTATAACAATGGTTTCAGGGGCTTTTTTTACGGGCGGCGGCGGTATATATGCGGGGTCTTCAGCCTGCATAACCCCGCTGTCCGAGGCTGAGCCGCAACTTATAAAAACAACGGCAGTAATTAAAATAACCGGTATTAATTTATACAGTAACTTTAACAACCCCTGCTTCCTTATTTTTTAACTGTTTTACTTCTGGTTTTGGGTGTTGTAGGGGATTTTCCGGGTTTTCTCCCCCTGGCAGGGGTTTTTCCCCTGGGGGTTTTAGGTTTTTCCTCTTTTACGGCTTTGGCTTTTACAATCCTCTCCGGGGTTTGCTGGCTTGCAGCCTTCTGTATCCGGGCTTCTACAGACTCAATTTCTCCCAGTATGGTGAACACGTCAGGCTTGTAATCCTCGCCAAGGCTGCTTTTGGCTATTCCTGAAGGGACGGCGGAAAACCTTATAACCTTTGACATTTCGGGGATATAGTCTTTTTCCCGGATGTGCCGCTTAATCGTTTCGTTATTGATATCAGGTTTTTCCTGGCTTTCGTGTTTGCGGTTTGCTATTTTGTGCTTATCCGCGGCAGTGAGAGCCGGGCTGGTTTCAATCCTCCTCGGGGCTGGAGGTGCGGGGCGATTATTTGCGTTATTCTGTTTTTGGTTTTTTTCAAACTTCGGTTTCTGGTACAAAGGCTTAAACTGCTTTGTTTTCTGGGCTTTTATCGCCATTTCCGCTTCCTGCGGAGGCACTACAAAATTAAAGTCCTCAATTACACTCCCCACACCTGAGCAGGTAGGGCATTTTTTCGTGAATATTTCAGCCAGGCTTTGTCCTTGCCTGTGCCTTGTGAGTTCCACAAGGCCCAAATCAGATATCTGGCCTATTTGCGGTTTTGCTTTATCAGGTTCAAGCGCCAGCTCAAATTGTTCAAGAATTGCTATCTGGTCTGCCCTGTTGTCCATGTCAATAAAGTCAACGATAATCATACCGCCTATATTTCTTAACCTGAGCTGCCTTGCTATTTCATCAAGGGCCTCGAGGTTTGTTTTTCTTATGGTTTCCTCCTGGGTTGCGGAGCTTACGAATTTACCGCTGTTAACGTCAATCACTGAAAGCGCTTCTGTTATCTGGATATACAAATAACCGCCGCTGGGGAGGTTTATCTTGGTCTGAAGCGCTGCTTTTATTTCCTTGTCAATATTATAGTAGGTAAGAACGGAATCCTTTTCCTTGTGCAGTGACAGGTTAATATTTTGCGAAATATTCCAGCTCTGCAAAAGCTGCTGCGCCCTGTGAAAGGCATATGACGTATCCACAATAATTTCATTTACCTCTTCGGTGCAGGCTTCCCTTATTACCTTATACAAAAGGTCCTGGTCCCTGAAGAGCAGGTTTGGCGGGGTTACTGTATCAGCTACGGTGACCACGCTTTGCCATTTTTCCAGCAGGAATTCGAGGTCTTCCTGGATTTCGGCTTCTGTCTGGCCTTCGGCTTCAGTTCTTATGATTACGCCTACCCCGGGCGGTTTTAGCACGCTTACAACTGATTTAAGCCTTGCTCTTTCCTTTGGGCTGGCTATTTTTTTACTTACGTTTATGCCCTTCTCAAAAGGCATGAGCACAAGAAACCTGCCGGGCAGGCTTATTGCCGAGGTGACACGGGGGCCTTTATGGCCCGTGGGCTCTTTAATAACCTGGACTATGAGCTTCTGGTTAGGCTTTACAAGGTCTGTGAGCGCTCCCTTGCCTATCAGGTCCGAAGCGTGGATAAAGCCCATCTTGTCGCTGCCGACATCCACAAATGCCGCATCTATGCTGGGCAGTACATTTTGCACCCTTGAGAGGTAAATGTCGCCGAGGAGTATTTCGCCCCGGTGGATAAAAAATTCCTCAACGCGTTTTTCCTTGACAACTGCTGCTATGTTGTCCCGTTCTGAAATAATTATTGATTTGCTCATAAAATATTTTTTTCCTCTAAAATTCTATAAAACTCATATTAATTCTTTAAAATTACAGTCCAATAATCTTTCCCTGGTTATTTTCCAGTCTGTTTCAGGAGTTAAAATTTTTACGAATTCATCAGCCCTAAGCGAGTGTATAATGAACTCAAGAATATTATTTTCCCTGTCAAAACCTAGTGAATGTACTAGTGGTCTGATATTTAATTTTTTGACACCCTTTTTGGATGTTCGCTCAATAATTATATTGTCCTTTAATAAAAACTCTTTGGCAATACTTTCGAGGTTATTTTTTTCAACTGTTAAACTTTCCCGCGGGTATGCCCTGTATACTGCCCAACAAATGCTTTGCTCTATGCTCGGGCTTTTTTTGCCGATTTTAACAATTTGAGATATTCGGGAATTTTCAGGCAGTATTTTATTTAATTTTTCCTTAATAATATTTTCGGCAATTTCTTCCTGAAGTTCAATATCAATATATTCGTTTTTTCCTTCGATAAATAAAGGCAGGGCAACGCCTATGGAAATTTTGGGCGTTGGGTTAAACCCCCGGGAAAAATTTATTTTCATGCCGGATTTTCTGACAGCGGTGTAAACCAGTTTTTGCCAGTCAAGGTGGGAGATGAATTTCAGGTACCCTGTCTTGGATATTTTCATTCGGTATTTATGGCCTGTTTCGGAGAATACTTTAATACTGCCGTCATTCCGGCCTTGAGCCGGAATCTCATGAGAGGCCGGT
>JANQGS010000294.1 GCA_028277195.1 Candidatus Gastranaerophilales bacterium | reverse complement strand
TTTTGTAGCCGTTAGAGAGCTCCCTGTAAAGCCGGAGCGATTTTTCGTAGTACTCGGCGGCTTTTTCCCGGTCTGCTGTCCTGGCGTAATAGTCCCCGAAATTCCGGCAAATATCAGCTATCACTTCTTTATAACCCATTTCATTATTTACTTCAAATGATTTTTCCATATACTCCCTGGCTTTATCGAGCTCGCCCGTGAGCAGGTAAAACTCGCTGAGCTTGCAAAGAACCCTTCCCTGCCTGGTTTTATCAAGTATTTTCTCGGCAATTTCCAGTGAAGACAGGTAATAATACTCCGCCCTGCTTAAGTCCCTTTTTTTAAGGTAAAGATTCCCGTATTCATAATGATTTTCGGCTATTCCGCTCCGGTTATCGAGTCCCTCGTTAATTTCCAGTGCGCCATGAAGGTATTTTAACGCCTCATCAAACCGTTCTTCCTCATTTATAAGCACGCTGGCCAGTTTGCATAAATCATCAGCTACGCCTATTTTCCTGTCGAGTTCCCTGTCAATTTTTAACGCTTTATTGAACATATCCTTTGCGGCAATGTTATTTCCCTCTGTTTTTAATATTTCACCCATGACAGAAAAAGCATTAGCCTCTCCCTCTTTAATTTTACAGGCTTTACAAAGCGTAATGGTCATGTCATAGAGTTTTTTTGCTGATTTTAAATCGCCTTTTTTCTGGTATAGAGAGGCCAGGTTTGCGTAAGTAGCCCCGAGCGCCTCGTCGTTCACTAAAAGTTTGCTTATGTCTATTGTTTCCTTAAAAATAGCTTCTGCCTGGTCTGTATTTCCGAGGAAAAAGTTTATATTGCCGATATTTGAGAAAATAATAGGCAAGTTTTCCTTGTTCTTAAGGTGTTTTGTAATAATAAGAGCCCTTCTGAACATTGCCTCGGCTTCTTCGAGGTTGCCCTGGATGTAGTAAAAGTTGCCCAGGTTGATACATATCCCTGCGACCCCGTCCATATTTCCCAGCCCCTCATCAATTTCCAGGGATTTTTTATACATCTGCTCGGCTCTTGCGAGCTCTCCCCGGTTTGTATAGAGAACTCCCAGGTTGCAGTAAATGTTTGAAATACCCTCTTGCCTGTTGAGTTTTTTATTTAAATCAAGGGCAATAAGGTATTGTATTTCAGCCTCAGTGTTTTCACCGCGTATAGAGCAGATAATGCCCATATTGCAGTGTATCCTGGCTTTTGCCTCATCTGAAAGACTGTCAGCTTCCAGGGCTTTTTTATAGTAATCCATTGCATGCGAAAATTTACCTCTAACAAAGTACTCGTCCGCTTTTTCCACTATTTCATCCAATCGCTCCGGCATAAGAGAATTATACCGAATATTTTTTATTCTGTCCTCTATAAAATCCACGGTTAAGCTGAATTTTTCCCCATAATAACTGTTGGCACGGTTTTTAAAAGAATTTTAAGGTCAAGCAAGAGACTCCAGTTATTAACATAATCATAGTCAAACTTTATTACATTATCAAAATCCCTTATGTTTGACCTGCCGTTAACCTGCCACAACCCGGTAATTCCGGGCATGGTCGAAAACCTTATGTAATGCCGGTTTTTATAAGCCGCCAACTCCCTTTCTAACGGAGGCCGAGGCCCTACAAGGCTCATTTCCCCTTTCAGGACGTTAATAAGCTGGGGCAGCTCATCTATGCTGTATTTCCTTATGAACTTACCTACCCTCGTAACCCTGGGGTCATTAAAAATCTTAAACATGCCCCGCCCTGCCTCATTTTTGTCCAGCAGGGCGTCAAGCTCTTTTTCCGCCTCTTTTTTCATACTGCGGAATTTATATATTACAAATTCTTTTCCGTTACGCCCGATTCTTTTTTGCCTGAATAAAATGTCCCCTTGTGAGTCAATTACTATAGCCAGCGCCGTAATTAACAACAAGGGTGAAATCAGCACTATTCCGAATAAAGTTGCCGTTATGTCAATAAATCTCTTAATTCGCCACTGGACCGGTTTTAAGGAAGCGGGATTGTAGTTTCGGTAAATACTTAACAGCATTTCATGCCTGCGTTCCGGGTCAAGGGAATTAAATATTTTCTCATCAAACGGCTGCATTAATTCAGTTTCAATTAGTCCGGCTCTCATAACCTTATAATCTTCTTTAATTGATATTATTAAAAGTATTAAAAATATAGGTAAAAGTAAACAATAAATTTATAAGTATTTAAAAATTTTATTTTTAAATCAAACCCTCAATCCTGTTTATCACTATCCTGTCTCCTTCCAGGTCCACATCCGGCACTATTGCCCTGTTAAAGGGTATCATATGCTCTTTATTGTTTTTGTCCCTGATAAGAAGTGTATCCTGCCCTTTGATGTTTACAACCCCTGATACCTCTCCCAGCGGTTGTCCCTCTTCATCATAAGCCTTTATGCCCACAAGGTCGCTTATATAAAATTCATCTTCCTCAAGATTGTTTTCCAGTAAGTCTTTTGGGGCTTTTAAAAGTGCTCCTTTAAGTTCTATGGCCTCATCTATGGAATTAATTCCCTTAAACTTAATCAGGGCAAATTTTTTATGAAATCTTACCTGCTCTATATTTAATTTAATTGTTTTCGGTGGTTTTACAGCATAAAGTTCAGTTATTTCCGAGAAAATTTTTTCATTTCCCTGAGTAAAACCGACCTTTAATTCGCCTTTTATTCCGTGAAAGTTAAGAATTTTACCTATTGATAAGAATTTTTGCATTTATTCTATTATATCCTGAATAATCCCGTCTTTTACGAGAATTTCCGCATCCTTGAACTTTTCGTATAAATTCTCGCCGGGCCGGAGTTCCACATAATTCTCCAGACTGCCTGTGATAACAATATTATTCAGGGCAAGATGGTCAATATTCTCTTTCTGGAACTGCAATTCCTGCTTTAATTCGCTCATTTGCTGAAGTCTTTGCAGCAGGTCATCCATCGCCTGCTGTGCCTGCTCAGGGCTGCCTTCCGGGAAATACCCCGACAACCCGCCTGTTACCTGGTCCTGTATTTGTTTGCTTTGCAGCTCTATCTGCATTATCTGGTTATCTATAAGCCTAATTTCCTTATTTATCTCTTCCTTGGCCTGTTGCTTAAAATTATCGGTTACAATAGTTTTGACCTTTACCGGCCTTTTGACCTTTATAGATTTTAAACTCATAATTCTTACCTCTTTTTTGAGCTTTATACCTCACTCAAATTAATTTTATTATATAAAAGATTAGTTTTAATTGCTAAAACAGGGGAATTTTTAACAATCACGCATTCTCATCTGAAATTTAATTTGGGAGCAGTATATAACTGCCTGTTCCTGCCCTTCCCGGCGATTAAACATTAAGTGTTTTTTGTTTTTATGCCGGTATGAAAAATGTCTTGATAATACTGACCGGTTTGTTTTTATTCTGGGAAGCCGGGTATCTCGCATTTAACGGCCTGTTTTTAAGGCCGGATAAAGTATTGACGGTAAGGTTTAAGGAAGTACCCCCTATTATTAAGCTCGCCGGGGATGTAGGCGTATATTACAGGGGTTATAAAGTAGGCAAGGCCACTTGCAGGAATCTTTCAAAAGACCAGCAGTACATACTTTTTTGCATTCAAATAGACTATAAAGACCTGAAACTGCCCGCAAATACAGAAATAATACTAAAAACACAGGACCTGTTCGGGGACAGGTATTTTGACCTTGTTTACCCTGAAAACCCTTCCGCAAAAATGCTTGCGCATGGTGATGTTATTGACGGGACAGCGGTGTATGAAAGGGTTGACAAATACCTGGTCGAACAAATGGAAGAGGGCAAGCTGGGTGAGCTTATTACCAACCTTAACTACCTGGCCGCAGGGGTAAAGTCGTTTTTAGAAGGGGATAAAAAGGAAATTAAGGAAACAAGGGAAACCCTCTCCTCTCTCCAGAATACATTAAAAAATATTGATGAAACGCTTACAAAAGAAGAACTCACAGAAGCGTTAAAACAGACACCAGAGCTGCTGGACAGGACGATTACGAATATTGAAGCCGTTAACCGTTCACTGCCCGGGATAGACGCCAATATAGAGGAGGTAAATACCCTTTTATGCGGCACAAACCAACAATTAGAATGCTTAAACCCAAAAATTCCGGTAGTTCCCCAGGAATTGGTCTGTCGGGCCAACCGGACACTTATGAGGTATGATTGTATTGGCGGGGCATTAAGCGATACAATGAGCAAGAACTGCCTGTTTTTCAGGTTTTTATTCGGTCGCCCTGGCGAGTCATTTAAGGAATGCGGTGGAATGAGCCCCGGACGTTAATTTGGCCTTTATCCGGCGCTCTTGTATAACTCAATGCTCTGAAAAAACCGCTCTGTTGTAATTTGCCTGTATTTCCCGGGCTCGTTATACGAAACGACCAGCAGGTTTTTATTTGTTAACGGGTTTTTCACCATTCCGATAATGCCCTTAATTTCCTGCTCATGCGAACCTGAAACGGAAAAAAGCACCTTTATGTAAGGTATGGTCTGGTCAAACGCCCTGAAAGAATCGCTTTTTTCGACCTTAAAGTTATTTATGTTAACTTTATCCTGCTTATTAATATTGGAAACCAGTACTTTTATTTGTTCCTCGAGTTTTTCTATTGTAATGTCCTTACTGTTAATGTTTAATGCCCATCCCGGGTCTACAATACCCATAACCTGGCCGCTATAGGGGTAACTTGCAAGCACAACCTTTATGCCTGTCAAGTCTATGGCCCTGGTAATCTCAAATCCCGCGGGAATTCGCGAAAAATCCGCGACTTTTTCAGCCCTGGCCCTTAGCTCTTCATTGTTGGAGTTTAACTGTCCCTTTAAATTAGTAAAGGTCATTTCATACCCGATATAAATTATCGCAAGCAGTATTGTTAACCCCGTAAAAATACTTATAACCGCAAATATTAATTTATTTAAACAACCTTTTGACATTATTCACTCTCCTTACCCGGGAAATCATACTTTAACACGGGCTTTCTTGCTGCCGCCGCTTCATCAACCCTTGAAACCGGGGAGTTAAGCGGAGAATCCAGAACCCGCAGCGGATTTGTCTCAATTTCTATATAAATATTTTGCATTATATCTATAAAATTATCAAGGGTCTGTTTTGTTTCGGTTTCCGTGGGCTCAATCATTAAAGCCTCGGGCACTATAAGCGGGAAATACACTGTAGGCGGATGAATGTTATAGTCCATAAGCCTTTTGGCTATACCGAGCGTGTTAACCCCCCGCGATTTCTGGATATCGCCGGAAAGCACAAATTCGTGCATACAAACCTGCTCAAACGGCAGTTTATAATATTTTTTAAGTTTTTCTTTCAGGTAATTAGCATTGAGAACAGCATCCTCACCGGCTTTTTTTAACCCATCCCCTCCCGTCATAAGTATGTAGGCGTATGCCCTGGTAAAAATCCCGAAATTGCCGTAATAAGGCTTAACTTTTCCAATCGTGTTTTCCAGCTCATAGTCAAAATAATACTTTTCCCCGTCATATCCGATAACAGGCACGGGCAGGTAACCGGCCAGCTCCTCAGTAACGCCTATCGGCCCGGACCCCGGACCTCCACCGCCATGAGGGGTTGAAAACGTCTTGTGCAGGTTCACATGCACTATATCAAACCCCATAACCGCCGGATTTGTTATGCCCATTACAGCGTTGAGGTTAGCCCCGTCATAATAAAGCAATGCCCCGCATTCCTTTGCCATTTGTGATATTTTAAGGATTTCCTCCTCAAAAAGGCCGAGGGTATTGGGGTTAGTCATCATAATAGCCGCAACATCCTCACTTAATAATTCTCTTAACTCATCGGTATCAACCAATCCCCGTGAATTAGACTTAACCTCAACAACATCAAAACCGCACATCTTTGCGCTAGCGGGATTTGTGCCGTGGGCCGAGTCCGGTATGATGACTTTTGTCCTGTTTTCACCCCTGTTCCCAAAGTATTTCTTAACGATAAGCATGCCCGCAAACTCGCCATGAGCCCCGGCTGCCGGCTGGAGTGAGATTGCCCGCATGCCGGTTATCTCCTTGAGTGCCTGCTGGAGGTTATACATTAATTCAAGCGCGCCCCGGGAGTATTCCTCGCCCTGTTCAGGGTGTATTTCCGTAAATCCCTCAAGGCCTGATATTTTTTCATTAATTTTCGGGTTATATTTCATCGTGCACGAACCAAGCGGGTAAAACACAGTATCCACCGAAAAATTTTTATGGGAAAGGTTTGTAAAATACCTTATTACGTCCAATTCCGTCAGCTCCGGCAGGTTAAGGTTATCTTTTCGCAGGCATTTTCCCGGTATTATCTCACTCAATTTCTTTTCCGGAACGCCGGGTTCAGGAAATCTTACCCCTCTTTTGCCCTTCACGCTGTGTTTATAGATTGTGTCTTGCATGGCATTTTATTACTCCCGCGCGTTTAAGTCCGGTTTGCTTTTTAGTATAGCCGGACTCGCCTGCCCTGATTCAAGTTCGTGTATAAATTCGGCAACCGGCCCTGCTTTCCACCGCATATCAAAATGCTCCCCATTATCATCAATCACCAGCTTTTTGTGCTCAGCCTGCAATTCCTCAAAATTACGCACCGCCATTTGATAAGGAACTATATTATCTTCTTTGGAGTGGATTATTAAAACAGGAGATTCTATTTTGGGTATTTTGTCTATGGTTTTAAGTTTGTTTCTTGCGAAAAGAAAGTCCATAACTTTTCCCCAGAAGCCCTTAACCTCATGTTTGACCAGGTCGCCCAGGGTGGTAAACGTGGAGTCGAGGATTACTCCCTTGAATTTATGCTTACTAGCCAGTTCTGCTGCTGTTGCGCCGCCCATAGAGTGCCCCCAGAGGATTATATCGCTTGTCGGCGTATTTTTTTCCCTTTCTAAAAATTCCATTGCATCGTATGCGTCCAGGTAAGTGGTCTTTTCGGTAGGTTTTATGGGGGTGCTTTTTCCAAATCCCCTGTACTCAGCCAGTAAAATCCCATAACCTTCTTCTTTTAAAAATTCAGGCATCTTACGTGCATAGGAAGATGCGGTTTTACCTGAGCCATGAAGGAACATTAAGGTAGGCTTGCCCTGTTCAGGGGCTCTGTAATAGCAATTTAAAACATTACCATCCGGAGTGAAGATAGGAAGAGGTTCCAGGCCGTTATTAGATTCTGCTTTAAACGCATCCGTTTTATTAGGCCTGTAAAAAATACTTTCCCGAAGGCCAAAAGAAACATCCTGCAATGTTTTTTGCGGGCCGGCTGTTAAATTAATATAGGGATTTTGGCTTAAATTTGTAATCATTTTCCCGGTAAAAATTATACTACATACTATCTAAAGCATAGGCAAGGTAAAAATTGATAAAGTTTGTTCAGTAAAG
>JANQGS010000231.1 GCA_028277195.1 Candidatus Gastranaerophilales bacterium | reverse complement strand
TAGCATTTATGGTCGGTTCTAACGAGTACACCCTTATTACCGGCAGGGAAGTGCTCTTAAAAACAGCGCCGGTTGACCCGAGGGACTTGTTCAGGGGTGATTATGTTATTCTCAACTATGATATAAACAGGGTAAAATATCCGGGGAAACATTTTAAGCGTGGTGAAACAGTATATGTATTGCTAAAGGAAAAAGACGGATATGCTGAAGCAAAATATATTACAGCTAACAAACCCGAGAAAAACCAGCTGTTCATAACCGGCAAGGTAAAGTATGCTAGCTCGTCCACTGTACAGCTAGATTATGGTATAGAAAACTACTTTGTGCCGGAAGGCGAGGGCAAAAAAATCGAACGTCTGAGAGGGAAAGAGCTCTCAGTAAAAGTATCAATAGATAAAAACGGCAGGGCAAAAATCAAGGAATTAGTTATTCATAAGGAGGAGAAGTAATGGAAAATCTTGAAAAATTTGGAATTAACAACAATGACAACTCACCAGAGGAGATAGCAGTGTACTCATTAGCATTTTGTTACTCTTTAGTTGAAAGGCAGATAGAGGACTACTTAAAACAGTTCAATATCAGCCCTGCAAAGTTTAATACACTTCTTATCATTAAACATCAGGGCAAAGATGAAGGTATAAGCCAGATTGATATCGGTAAAAGGCTAATAGTAACAGCTTCAAATATGACAAAGCTACTCGACCGCCTGAGCAAAGAAGGATTAATAGAACGCCACGCACAAGAAGGCGATAGGCGGGTAAATCTAATCAAGATAACTAAAAAGGGAGCTGATATTCTTGATAAGGCTTGGCCTGGATATGTGGAAACTGTTAACAAAATAACCGGACTGCTGAGCAAGCAGGAATTAAAACAGCTATCAGGAACTCTTTTGAAGTGGTTTGAAAAGCTGGAAGCAATTAAGGAGTGAATTTATGCATGAAGTATTCGTAAAAACTGAAGACAACGTGAACATTGCTTTTAACCATTATGATACTGGCAGGGATAGTGTTGTGATTATTGCTCACGGGTGGTATATGACCAAAGACACAAAGCCCTTTCTTAATATGTCAGAGGATTTCTTTAAAACACACGATGTCATCACTATGGACTTTCGCGGTCACGGCAAAAGCTCAGGCTGGTATACGTTTACTGCAAATGAATCCAAAGACCTTAAAGCTGTTGTTGATTACGCAAAACAAAGATATTCAAGAATCAGCTTGATAGGCTTTTCCCTCGGCGGTGCACTGGCAATAATCCATACAGCTGAGCATAAAGACATTGATTGCCTGATTACGGTGAGTGCGCCTACTGATTTTGATAAAATCGAAAACCACTGCTGGAGGCCGGAGGCGTTTATTCCGACTTTCCAGAAATTCGATATCAAAGAAAACCGCAACGTCAGGCCGGGCAATATATTCCTCAACAAAATAAAGCCTATTGATGTGGTTGGGGAAATTAACATACCTGCACTGTATATTGCCGGGGGAAAGGATCCAACAGTCTACCCCTGGCACGCCGAAGAATTGTACAACAAAGCCAGTGATTTCAAAGCATTAGAAATCTTTGAAAACGACTTTCACGCTGAGGATTTGTACCTGAACTCCAGAGAACGATTTCTGGGACTTTGTAATGCGTGGATGCTGGAAAAAGTAAAAAGTTAAAATTTTTTACAATAATACTTGATAGGTAAACTATTTATTGATAAACTAAAAATATAGTTAACCAGTCAAGTATTATTAGGAGTTACTAATATGAAAGATTCAAAAATATTAAACGTTTTAAAAAATATAAACTTCCTGAAACTCTGGTCAGGAGAAATCTTTACTTACCTTGGAGATGCAGTGATTCAAGTGGCATTAATCGGCTGGATTATGAATTCTATAACTCAGACATTTTGCATATATTCAGTACAAATAGCCTTATAAATAATACTTTTGGTAATAATCAGACATTGAAGATTAATAAATCAGGACTTGTTGAAGGCGATAAAAATATTTACAGAAGCACAGAGCAGCCGAATTTATATCGTTTCCCCATAAATGAAATGCATAACTGGACAAATATTATTAAAGCTACTAAATCTACATATAATTTTATGTCAGTACCAAAGGATATTAAGGTATTTAAATACCCTGAAAGCTCAAACTGGTTTGAAAGTAACAGGCTATTAGGTTTAGCGAACAAGCATATCTCCATTGCGGAATTTGATAAATTAAACGCCAGAATCGGCGGAGTTAAGAAAGTAAATTTAATAATGATCGGCTTTGATGACCCTGACCCTTATATCGGAAAATTTCAGGAATCCAAGTGGATAGGCGGCAAGAAAAACGATCTGGTTCTATGCTATGGCTATTATAATAATAAAGTAAAATGGGCTTATGTATTTGGCTGGACGGAAAAAGAACTTGTCAAGCGCAACCTGGAAACCTTGTTATTAACAAATAAAATAAATAATGACTTATTGCCAAAAATTGAACAGGAAGTTATTAAAAATTATGAATTAAAGGACTTTAAAAAGTTTAATTATATGCAGATAGAACCGCCCGGCTGGGCATACATAGCGCTGTTAGCAGTTCAGTTATTGGTTCAGGGCGGGTTCTGGGTGTATGCATATTACAACAATAATAAAGAAAATACTTGATTGGTTTAAAAAATATAGTATAATTAAAGTATGGCTTTAAATAAAGTAACTAAAATAAACCAAATATTAAAAAATACGCCCAAGGGTGTTGTTTTGACTACCAGCTGGCTGACAGAACAAAACGTCAGCTCACAATTAATGTCTGAATACGTAAAATCCCAATGGTTTGATTATATAGCAAAAGGGGCATATATTCGATCCGGTGATAATGTAGATATTAATGGTGCTATCTATGCATTGCAATCGCAATTAGGTCTATCTTTTCACTTTGGAGCTGCAAGTGCCCTTGCTTATCAAAATATAAGCCATTTTATAAGGGTTAATAGTGAAGTATTACTGTTTGGTGCCAAAGAAGAAACAGTGCCAGCCTGGTTTAGAAAATATTTTTCCAATTATAAACTATTTAAAACAAATTTTTTGCCAAAAAATATAGGGCTTGTTGATTATGATACCGGCAATTTTGCAATACAAATATCTTCACCGGAAAGAGCAATCCTGGAAGTCTTATACCTTTGCCCTGGTAAAGCAAGCTTAAAGGAAGCATATCAACTTATGGAGTTGCTGATAAACATACGACCATCTCTTATGCAGGAACTTCTTGAAGAATGTAATTCTTTTAAGGTCAAGCGACTATTTCTTTTTATGGCAGAAAAAATAAATCATGACTGGTTTGAATATCTTGACACAGGTAAAATAGATATTGGGAAAGGGAAAAGAGTTATCTCCAAAAATGGTAAATTAGATAAAAAATACAATATAGTTATAGAAAGCCTGAAAGAAATTTAATGTTTGAAAAATACAACGCACAAGTTGCCTTATTAGTGAAGGTCATACCGCATATAGCAAAAGAAAATTGTTTTGCTCTTAAGGGCGGTACTGCAATTAATTTATTTGTGCAAAATTTGCCAAGAATATCTGTTGATATAGATTTAACTTATATTCCAATTGAAGAAAGAAACAAATCAATTGAAAATATTAATGCCGCACTCGGCAGGATAAAGTCATCTTTAGCACAGGCTGGAATTAGCGCTAGTTTAAAGAAAAATGAACATGGTTATTCAAAATTAAATTGCTATCAGGATAGTATATCAATAAAAGTTGGGCCTAACTATATAATGAGAGGAATTGTATTCCCTCCTGAAAAAATGAAAGTGTGTGAACTGTACCCATTGATTCGTACAACGAAGCTTGTTCTGATTTAGGCTCTTGCAGGAGGCTTGATGATAGCAGGTATAGCCTTATAAATAACACTTTTGGCAATAATCATGCCCATAAGATTAATAAATCGGGATTTGTTGAGGGCGATAAAAATATTTGAGCATATGGGTATTATAAATTTTCAAAGATCTATAATGGCACATTATGAATAAACAGACATAAAAAGACTTTGGGTATACCAAACTGCCTGAAGTCTTTTCACAGCAATTAAACAATGATCCCTGAAGTGTGAACGGGCTTTCATTGAATATTTCCTGAAAATCTTTACTTGTCGTGCTATCTGTAGTTTAATAAATCCAGCAAAAATTATTTATATAGAATCCATAACTTGATCACCTACACCGGCCCTGAGCATAGAGGAGAAAAATTGTGGAAAAAGTGTATCAACTTAAAATAACCCTGAATGATATGAAGCCGCCTGTATGGTGGTAATCAGAAAACTAAGAGAATATAAGGTTGTATAATTAAAGTATGACTTTAAGTATAAGGGAAATAGCAATGGGGAAAACAATAGCTGAAAAAATAATAGGCGAACACTGCGGAAAAGAAGTCAAAGCCGGGGAGTTTGTCGTGGCGAACGTTGATGTAACAGCAGTACAGGACGGCACAGGTCCCCTGACCATTCAGGAAATAAGGAAAATCAACCTTGAGCAGGCGAGAAACCCCGAAAGGACAATACTTTTTATAGACCACGCCGCACCCAGCCCCGGGAAAGAACTCTCCAACGCCCATAAAACCCTCAGGGAATTCGCCAAAAAAACCGGCGCAGTCCTCTCAGAAGTAGGTGAAGGCGTATGCCACCAGAGGCTTGTGGAAGAATACGTCAACCCCGGGGAAATACTTGTGGGTGCGGATTCCCATACTTGCACATCCGGTGCATTAGGGGCATTTGCTACGGGTATGGGCTCAACAGATGTCGGCATAGCCATAGCGCTTGGAAAGACCTGGTTTAAAGTGCCTGAAACCTTTAAAATTGAGGTAAACGGTCGATTCCGGGAAGGGGTTTACGCAAAAGACCTGATATTACACTTAATCGGGCTTATCGGCGCTGATGGTGCAACCTATAAAGCGCTTGAATTTTCCGGGAGCACGATAGATGAAATGCCTATGACTGACCGTTTTTGCCTGTCCAACATGGCGGTGGAAGCCGGAGGCAAGGCCGGGCTGATAGCCTCTGATGAAATAACCCGGGAATACCTTATTTCACGGGGCAGGGGCGATAAGTTCAGGACAATTGATTCTGACCCTGATGCTGAATATGAAAGAATAATCAATATTGATGCCTCAACTGTTGAGCCCACGGTATCGTGCCCTCATACCGTTGATAATACAAGGCCGGCAAAGGAATTAGGTGACGTAAAGGTTGACCAGGTGTTTATTGGCAGTTGCACAAACGGCAGGATTGAGGATTTGCGAATAGCTGCCGATATTTTAAAAGGCAAAAAAGTCCACCGGGATGTCAGGTTGCTGGTTGTTCCGGCTTCGAGAGAGGTATTTATCCGGGCATCAAGGGAAGGTTTGCTGGAAGTATTTGCCGAGGCCGGTGCCGCAATTAATACCCCGGGTTGCGGGCCCTGTGTTGGAGTGCATGCGGGAATTTTAGGCGATGATGAGGTTTGTCTTGCCACCCAGAATCGGAATTTCCAGGGCAGAATGGGCAACCCCAGAGGATATATCTACTTAAGCTCGCCTGCTACTGCGGCGGTTAGTGCGCTCTTTGGGCAGATAACTGACCCGAGGGAAATTCTATGCAATAATCATATTTAATTAAAAAAGGAAATATTATGATTAAACAAGGCAACGCATGGAAATTCCCCGATAACATAAGCACAGACCATATAGCACCCGGTCGGCTGTTCCACCTGCGCACAAACCTCCCGGAACTGGCAAAACACGTCCTCGAGGACGCTGACCCTCAATTCGCACAAAAAATGTCCCCCGGCGACTTTGTGGTCGCGGGCAATAACTTCGGGTTAGGCTCGTCAAGGGAACACGCCCCGCAGGTGTTAAAAATTGCCGGAGTTAATGCGGTTCTGGCAAAGTCTTTTGCCAGGATATTTTTCAGGAACGCTATTAATATCGGGCTGCTGGTAGTTGAGTGCGACACCGACCGCATAAATCAGGGCGATGAGCTGGAGTTGGACCTTTCAGCAGGCATTATTAAAAATAAAACCAAAAATATTGAAATAAAAATGACACCGCTGCCTGATGTAATGATAAAAATCCTTAATGACGGCGGGCTAGCCGGGCATATTGAGAAATACGGCGACTTTCAGCTTGTTACTTTTGAATAAATTTCTTTAAATTTATTATAAAAAACCGGAGAGGGTGGGATT
>JANQGS010000067.1 GCA_028277195.1 Candidatus Gastranaerophilales bacterium | reverse complement strand
AAACAGGTTAAATGAGTCCATAAGGCATATATCGCGGGTATTTAATACCGAAGTTATCGGGTTTTCAGCGAAAACCGGGCTAGGCAGGGAGAAAGTACTGAAGATACTTTATAATCCCGGGCAGGAATAACAGCACGCCCACTAAAGCCGAAATATAAATAGCAAGCAGCACTGCGCCTGCGGCGATATCCTTGGTCATTTTGGCCATTTCAGAGTATTTTCTCTTAAAATACGTGTCCACAACAAATTCCACCGCCGTATTTATGAGCTCGGCAAACAGCACAAACCCGATAGCCAGGACAACAACAGCCATTTTAACAAAGCTGAATTTTAATAAAATCCCGGCTGCAAGAACAATTAACGCGATTAAAAAGCCGACCCTGAAGTTGCGCTGGGACTTTATGGCGAGCATTAAGCCCCTTTGCGCTGCCATGAAGCTGGATATTGTATTTTTGTGCCTGTATTTTTTCATTTTTTGTCTTTGTAACCTACAATTCTATTATACTCCAGTTGTTATACATGAATGAGTTTGAATTTTTGAAAACCGGGCGAAGCAGGCGGCGCTGTCCGCATTTGCGCGGCAAAGCCGGATTTTCCAAAATTCATCACTCCCGCTTCGCTTATACTACTCCAGACATTAACCGTAAAAATCTGAAATTTAATTTGGGAGCAGTATAAATAAATTTTTCAAAATTACCCACCCGCCTCTCTCACCTTAAATCCGTCGATAAAATTCCGAGAAATTTATAGAATTTTTTTACAAGATGGCAATTTTTTAATTGTATTTGTTTTTATAAATATAAGAAAGGATAAAAAGGGTAAATTTTATATTTTTTTATAGGTAGATAAGAGGAAGAGAATTATGGGAAATTATTCTATAGGAAAAGAATATCCAACAATAGGGCATTATGTAGCTGCACACAAACAAGATATAGCAGAGATGCTAGGTCTTAACCCTGAAAAAGTGGGTAACATATGGGCCAAGATTGATGGAAAAGAAGACAATCTGGTTAACTTATTTACAAAAACAGCCCAGGACCTTGATATTTACTCAGAAGAGGGTGATAAATTTACCAGGACAATGACAGCAGGGCAGAAAATTACCAGTGATATGAGAAATGCAAGAGTAGGTCTAAAAACTCAAAAAAGTAAAAGTGAAAAGGTGCAAGCAAGGGTAAAAAATATGCAAAACTTGCAAGCAGAGAGAACTACAGAGCTTGAAGAAGAACACGAAGCCTATTTTGATACAACAGGTGCAGATGTATATGAATCATCAACAAGATTGCCTGCTTCTGAGGCACCGCCAGCAGCACCAGCACCAACGGCAGCACCAGCGCCAACACCTGCTCCGACAGCAGAGCCGTCAGCACCAGCGCCAGTAGTCCAAACTACAGTGGTAGAGTCTGAAGTTAAACCGATATATGAAAGGCCAGAATTTAACTCTAGACCTGACACAAAGAGAGGACATAAACGACACGATGAAGCAGACCTTGAAAGCCTTGCAGAAATACCTGATAATATGATTTTTGGTAAAGGCAGAAATGTACAATTAGATAAAGATGCACTTACATCTTTTGAACAAATGAAAAAGGATGCTAAAAAAGATGGTGTTACTCTGTTGATCAGTGAAGGATATAGAAGCTATGCAGATCAGTCTAAAATTATAAAAGAAAAGCAAGAGAAAGGAAAAGGTGATGAGGCTGCTCCTGTAGGATATAGTGAGCACCATACAGGTAAAGCAGTAGATATAAAAAATTTAGGTAACGCATTCGACTGGTTAAACAAAAATGCTCTAAGGTATGGGTTTACATTAACATTCCCAAAAGATAACCCAGAAGGTTTACCGCATGAACCTTGGCATTGGATGTATAACCCTGAAATTAAGTCACTTTATGCAACTGCAACTAACCCAACATTAGGGACAGAGGATAAACCGATAGAAAATCCTGAGCTTGATGCAGCCCATAATATAACAGATTGGGAGGCAAATGCACAAGAGACGGTACAAACTGTAAAAAAAGCGCTTTCTTCATGGATAAAAAAAGATAGACAACAATGGGCAGAGTCTATTGTTAAAGAAATGGGAGCGAATAATATCCCTACCACGCCCGAAAATATAGCGGTTGTAATGAGTGCAATAGCCAGAGAAAGCAGTTTCATTACAGACGGGCAGATAGACAGCATAGGAGATATTAAGGACCGTATAGAAAAAGAGATTGAACTTAAGATTAGAGAAAAACTTTGGTCAGAACAGGAATATAATACTTCTAAAATATATAATCCAGGCGGTCTTTGGGGTACGTTGAGTTACTGGGGAAGACTTAGTAAAAAAAGTATAGAAAATGGTATTAATTATACGGCAAATGCCGCAAGAGAACTTACAGCAGGCACTGCAGACTATGTACAACCTATAACAGAGTTTATTAATGAAATTTATAGTGACCCCAAATATGGTTTTGATCAAGTAACCTCAGAAACACAACTTGATGAGAAAATGAGACAACATAGAACTGAGTTAGAGGAAAGACTTAAAGGTAACTGGTGGTTTACACCTATGAGGATTGCTTTTCCGAACGAAACCGATGAAGTCCTTGAAAGGCTAAAAGAGCCTGTTACTACAGTCGGGGCACTACAGGTGGATGTTGATGAGGCACTTGAATTCGCCAGAGCAGAAGGACGGAATGTATCAAAAGAGCAAATAAGACGAGAACTATATACAATTGAGGGTGGCCTTCGTTACGGAATGAAGCGTTTAGCTGCCTCTATGTCGCCTTATTTAAACAGGCCTGATATTACACCGGAAGACAGAGTCAGCTATATGGCCTCTGACCACCAGGGCGGAGCATACGCAAGCAGGAATGCCCAGCTTCAATATATACTTGAGCAGGTGACAAATACAGATTTAGCGCTGGACGGGGATATGTTACGCTATGATGATGGAAACCCTATAACAGAAGCAAGTAATACAGAAAAAGCGGTAAGACAATTTGTGGAGAATGAAGGTTTAGGATATTCAGACCCGCAAATTAGACAATGGTTAACGCTTGAGAAGTCAGGACAGTTTGAACAAACCCCTATATACATAGAGCTGATGAGACATAGTCCTAATGGAAGATATGCGAGGCTTCCGGAGGATATCAAGACTAAAGACGGGGTTAAATTTGGAAGACCAATTACAAACGCATTATATGTTAAAGGAATGTTAGAGAGATACAGGGATTTTTTAAGGTCAGTAAACAGTTAGTAAATAGGAGGGACAATGGCATGGTACAATTTTACTTTACAGTAATGGGAGTAAATTACACAGGCACAAAAGAAAAGGATGGAGCCAAAAATTATTATACAGCAAATCCCCAGGAGTTATATAATTCAGGCAGGGAAGCAAGTCCATTTAACGCTGTAGTTTTTGGCCATTCAGATAATATCGCTGAATTAAATATACATTCTGACTCCCAACTCAACAACGAAGTTGGGGCAGTTGGAGTTTGCAGAAATTTAGCGGTAGAAGAAGGTATAAGCCCAGACAGGGTTTCGGTACAACAAAAAAATTCCGGAAGAAATTATTCAGGGAATAGTATTTACAATTCTTATATCTGTATGAAATAAAAAGGAAAAAATTATGGCAGAAACAGTGCAATCAACAATTCAAATTACAGTACCATTGCTTACACTGGAGACACCAGAAAGAAATGCCTATATGGCTGAAGGCAATTGGTTGGTATTTATAGATAAGAATCCTGACCCTGAAGGAGGAGCCTCAAGTCAGGTATTTTTTAAAAGAACTCCACTTGATGGTGAGCCAACAGGGCTTTGCAGACAATATGCGCCAAAAGATATAGACCCTAATACAATTGAAGCATATAAAATGGACCCGGAGCTTATACAAAGCTACATTAATGGTGTACAAACACCCGAGGCTGTTAACGCTTTGATGAATTGGTCATATGAGTGCTACTATTAACGTGTTTTTGGGGAGAGGTTTTACAGAAATTCCTGCCTGCCCAGCCAGTTGATTTCCTCTGTAATGTTGTCTATGCAATGCCTTACATAACTTGCGGGATTATTTTCATAGTAATGCTCAAAATCCAGGAGTTTTTCCCGGTAATATTCCCTGATGTTTTTAATTATAAGTACTTGCAGGCCTTTTTCCAATTCAGGCAGTATAAGCAATTTAATTTTTACAATTTGCTCGGAGAGTTCCGGGTTTAGCATGATTTTTTCAAAATATTTTTTGCCCGAGGGAGTGATGGAATATTCAGAACTCCTCTGCCCGCCGGGGCTTACGGATTTTTTAACACTTAAATGGTTATCTGAGTGGAGTTTTTTAATGGCAGGATGAATAGACCCCAGGCTGGCACTGTAAAAAAGCGAAAAATACCCGTCAATTCTCTTTTTTACCCCGTAAATCGTGCATTTTTCCTTTAGTAAAACAAAGAGTATAACTAATTCGGCAAGCATAAATCACTGTTTCCTCAAGTCAGCAGAGAGTTTATGGGCATGCAACCCCTCAACGCGGGCCAGTTTAGATGCGGTCCGTGCTAAATCACTTGCGGCTTTTTCCTGAATATACTGATATGTCTGAATTTTCAGGAAGTCAAACACGCTAAGCCCCCCTGAATACTTAGCTACACCGTTTGTGGGGAGGACATGGTTTGTGCCGCTGCAATAATCCCCGAAAACTTCCGCTGAAAAGTTCCCTATAAAAAGCGAGCCGTAATTGCGGTATTTCCCGGGGTCTTTTTCCGCGTTTTTGTAACAAATTTCAAGGTGCTCGGGGGCTTTTTTATTACTTATTTCCATGGCTTGCCCTATATTTTTCACCAGGATAATTGAGCTTTCCCGCAGGGCTTTTGACGCAATACCGGAAGTTTCAACTATATTGAGGAACTCCTCCAACTTTTTTATGACCTGCCCGGCCAAATCCCTTGAAGTCGTAACAAGATAAGCCCTGGCATCAATATCATGCTCTGTTTGGGCCAGCATATCCGCAGCTATAAAGTCGGGTTTGGCGGTTTCATCGGCTATAATCATTACCTCGCTCGGCCCGGCAAGGAAATCAATCCCGCATACCCCGTAAATTTCCTTTTTAGCTGCTGTTACATACTTATTGCCCGGCCCGGTTATTTTGTTTACGGGGGGAATAGTTTGCGTACCATAGGCCATCGCGGCAATTGCCTGGACTCCGCCGACCCTGAATATCCTGTCAGCCCCGGCCATGGCGCAGGCAGCTATTGTTACGGGCCGGATTCCGGGGCTGCAAACCATAACTTCTTTTACCCCGGCTATTTTAGCCGGTACT
>JANQGS010000123.1 GCA_028277195.1 Candidatus Gastranaerophilales bacterium | reverse complement strand
CATTAATGACGACATTGTTAACGACCCTTACCAGATAGCAGCCGCAGATGCCGCTTCCGGCACGGAGGAAACAGGGGACGGGGCTAATGCCTTAAGAATGTTCCAGTTGAGAAACACGGCAATTGCGGGGCTCGGAGGGGCAACCGCCGAGCAGTACATAATAAACACGGTAAGTGATATAGGCAGTAAGGCAAGTATCATAGAAAACAATTACGATATTAAGGATAACATTACAAAGCAATTGGAAAAAAAGAGGGAAGCGCTCATAGGCGTTAACCTTGACGAGGAGATGACTGACCTGATAAGGTTCCAGCGTTCTTATGAAGCGTCCGCGAGAGTTTTTAAGGCGGTTGATGACAATATAAAGACTATACTTGCAATGGTGAGGTAAAATTATGTATCAAAGAGTAACAAATAATTATCTTAATCAAAGTGTTCTAAACAACCTTTACACAAACAGGAGCGCCCTGGTTGACCTCCAGAGGCAGATTGCGTCGGGGAAAAAGTTTGAAAGGGCGTCTGACGATGTTTTGTCCTCAATAACTGTTATTTCCTCCAACTCGTCCCTGGGCAAAATTGAAGGCTATATTAAAAACATAGAAACAGCAAAGCTGGAGGTGGAAACCGCGGATAAAGCAATATTATCCTCCCTGGATTCTGTTCACAAGGCAAGGGAGTTAACCATCCAGTCACTAAACGCAACTTCCGGCACCGAGGAATTGAACATGATGGCTTCCCAGGTAGAGCAGATAATTGAGCAGATAAAAGACCTCGGGAACACAAAATACGGCTCAAAACACATTTTTGGGGGAAAAGAAACAACTTCCCCTCCTTTTATAGACCCTCCGGACCCGCCTGTTACCGACGGGGAGGGAATTTACTATGCCGGCTCCGCCAGCGGAAGCCACCAGAGGGAGGTTGAAATCTCGGAAGGGGTTACCATAACCATAAACCTTTGCGGAGAGGATATTTTCGGGCAATATTACAAATGGGACCACGACAGCAACCCCCTGACAGACAAAGTGGCGGTAAGCGGCGGTTTAATAGGTACTTTGTCCAAAATTAAGGAGCAAATGGAATCATCCAGCCCTGATAAAGACATTATAAGGCAGGAACTGGCAAACCTCGATAATGACCTGACAAACCTTTTATCCAGCCAGGCAACGCTTGGCAGCTTAACATCAAGGCTTGAGATTGCAAAAAAAATACATGCGGACGACAAAATTGCCATAACCGACAAGAAAGCTGACGCTGAAAGCATTGATTTTGCAAAAGCCATATCTGACCTTAAGTTCCAGGAGTCGGCCCTTCAGGCATCCTTGCTGGTGGGCGCGCAGATAATCAAGCCTTCTTTGCTGAATTATATTTAATGATAATCCTACCTACCGTCTCATAATACCGGGGGCTTTTTGTCCCCGTTTTTTTATAAGCCGATAATTAAAACAGTTAACTTTGTTTGTAACAGTTCAGGCTGTCTTAAATTTAAAATTTTTAAAAATCGCCCGCCCACCGCCCCGGTTGTGGTTAAAGGGGCTACGCCCCTTTAACGATTTTTATATAGATTTTTAAAAATTTTATCAAAATTCTATTGAAAAATTTGGGCG
>JANQGS010000041.1 GCA_028277195.1 Candidatus Gastranaerophilales bacterium | reverse complement strand
ACATCAT
Organism: Candidatus Gastranaerophilales bacterium; assembly: GCA_028277195.1. Lineage (GTDB taxonomy): Bacteria > Cyanobacteriota > Vampirovibrionia > Gastranaerophilales > UBA9971 > JANQGS01. The sequence goes on along the minus strand of JANQGS010000041.1, from coordinate 2,003 downwards.
GATCTGCAACATAATGCCGGCTAAAAACATTCCAGCAGTCCGGCGGGGCAACAGAAAGCTTATTTTTTGTTTTGTAAGAATCCGCTGAGCAGCTTAAATCCGTCCAGGGAGTGATTGCCACCGCAGCCTTAGGCATAGGGATGTTTTTATCTTTTAAAGCCAGAAGCAAAGCCAAAGTCAGCCCTCCTCCGGCAGACTCGCCCATCACAACGATATTTTCGGGTTTATATCCTTTTTCCAGAATGGCCTTATATACATTCAAAGAGTCGTCTAATGCTGCAGGAAAAGGTTTTTCAGGAGCCAGGCCATACTCATATAGTAAGGCTGTACTGCCAATGCTTTTGGCAATTTTTGCGACGATTATCCTGTGGTCGTTGCACGAGCCCGAAATATATCCTCCGCCATGTACATAAAATATCAACTTTTCTGATGGTGCATTTTCAGGGATTAACCATTCCGATAAAATTAAATTTATGATCTCTTGTTTGCATGCTATCCCTTTTGGTATTTTTCCAAAGCGTTTTGCTCCCTTTTCACATTCCTCTCTAAACGCCAATATGGAATTCACATCACTTTTAAAAGGTTCCCTTTTCAACTTCCCTTTGAAAATATGCCGGTTTCGCATTAAACCAAACAGTATTTTTGCTTTTACACTTGCCATATACGATAAATTTTGCGGCAAAGTTCAATATTTTAAAGTTACTATCTATTCACCTATGTTAACTTCTGTTGTTTTTGTACAGATTATTCTTAATACGGCATAAGGACTGAGGTGCAATACCCAGATAAGTGGCCAAATGTTTTTGCGGAATTTTTTGTAATACATTGGCTGGGTAATTATCGGTAAGCCAGCGGTAGCGTTCTTCCTGTGTTAAGGTTTTTAGTTGTCGCATCTCCTGCTCTGCAAATTCATCGATCACATTCAGGAGCTTATGGATAAATCTATTCCAACAGGCCAGTTTTTCCAGTTCCCGGTATTGTTTGTAAGATGTTTGCCATACGATTGAGTTTTCGAGCGCTTGTATGTTTTCCTTTGCAGGAGACTGATTCCTGAAACTTATTCTCGATGTAAAACAGAATGGGGCTATGGTGAAGATTTTGGTTAAATCCTCTCCGTCAATATGATAAAAATATCTTAACAGTCCGGATTCCAAAAAGTAGAATGAACGGCAAATTTGGCCTTCCTCAAGGATCAATTCATTTTTTGCGATTTCCTTTCGAACAAAGGATTGTTGAATCGTAGCCCATTCATGATTTGATAAACCGGTATAGTTTTTAATAAATGATCTTAGTGCTTCCATAGGTTATTTCAGAACTCTGCCAGCGGCCCTGTCTGCCGACGACAGGCAGGCTTGTAGTCCATGCTTTTCTATTTGCCTTTATTATTTATATGATTTTGTTTTCTTATACGTCATATATCGCTCAACTATTCTTTAAAATTATCTTTGCTACATACGCATCTACCAGTTCAATATTTGCTTTTGCAATTTTAAAGTCCTCGGGAGTCCAATCCTTTGCACCTGTCCAGGCTTGTCCTTTTTGATATAGTTTAAGCGCTAATTCTTTATCATCCTTTTTTAGCAATGCGGCTGCTTCAACCCATTGATTTGCAATTGTTGTTTCCAATTCTGAAGTCGTGTTTGTCCCCTCCCTGAGTTTCTTTATTGCATCCTGTGTATTCCGGGCAGCTTTACCTAAAGTTATTATAAGGTCTTTTTGGTGCTGTTCTAATTGTTCATTTATTCCTAAGATTTTTTTTAAAATGTTTAAGAATACGTCTAGTCCTTTTAGTGTTTCTAATACGGCCATATTGATTGTCTTTTAGATTATTTGTCGAATAAATCTGCTAGTGCGGAGCTGTTTGCCAACAGGGCAGGCTTACAGTCCGTGCTTTTCTATTCACCTTTAATGCTTGGCACGGACTGTAAGCCTGCCCTGTTGGCAAACAGCTCCGCACTAGCAGATTTATTCGACAAATAATCTAAAAGACAATCAATATGGCC
>JANQGS010000022.1 GCA_028277195.1 Candidatus Gastranaerophilales bacterium | reverse complement strand
ATTTTATCAAAATATCCCACCCACCCTCCCTCAGTGGATTGGGCGGCTGCGAAAATGAGCTGCAAAGCAGCTCCTGCTTCGCAAGCGCCGCCCAAATTTTTCAATAGAATTTTGATAAAATTTTTAAAAATCTATGTAAAAATTGTTAAGGTGCGAAGCCTGCGAAATGCGGACAGCGCCGCCTGCTTCGCTCCCCTTAACCACCTTCAGGGAGGGCCGGGCGGGCGATTTTTAAAAATTTTAAATTTAAGATAGCCTGAACTGTTACGTTCTGTTTTTTATGTAAAAAAATATTACAATATATATTTTTTATATAATTAGTATATTTTTAATGTTTTTATAAATATATAAGGTTAACCATTAAACTTATATATTTATTAGGGTAATTTAAAGGAGAATAATCTTATGGAATCAATTAGCTCTTTTATCAACAAGCCTCCAAGGATTGACGGCCCTTTTACCAACAAGCCCCCAAGATTTGACGGGCCGTTTACTAACAGGCCCCCAATGCATCCGGTGCCTCCAATGCCAATGCCCCCGGATGTTGACGGTCCTTTTACCAACAAGCCCCCAAAAATTGACGGGCCATTTACTAACAGGCCTCCAAGGATTGACGGGCCTTTCACCAACAAGCCCCCAAAAATTGACGGGCCATTTACTAACAAGCCTCCAAGGCACAATGACCCTGAGGCTCTTGTAAAAATTTATGCTTTATTAAAAGGCATATCAGTTGACGAAGCAAGGGCAGAATTAAAGTCATTATACGGTGAGCCCAATAAGCCTGTTGAAACCGCAAATCTTGTGGCTTAAAAAAATTAAAGTGGTGTAAAATAAAGTCCCTCTTCACGGGGGGCTTTATTGTATTGAATGCAACCCGGTATTACATAGTATGAACAGGCTCTGAAATCCTTTCGAGTGCCTCGTAAATTTCATGCTCCTCCTGTGGGACTTTAACAGCGATATCCCCAAGGGAAATCATTCCGATAAGCCTGTTTTTGCTGTCTACTATAGGAATTCGTCTGATTTGGTACTCCCTCATCCTTGTAATAAGGTCTTCGAGCTCCTCACTTTCCAGGCAGGTAATAACATCCCTGGTCATAAATTCACCCAGTTTCGTTTTTTCAGGGTTTTTATGCTGTAATACGGTAAAAAGGGCTATGTCCCTGTCAGTAACTATGCCCAGGATGTGCAGGTTTTTGTCCGTAACAGGAACTGCCCCGCAATTTTGTTCCTCCATAATCCTTACCGCATCCTCTATAGTATTGTCAGGATGAGCCCATTTAATATTTTTGCTCATTACTTCCTTACATTTCATTTTTTTCTCCTTAAGTTAAAATTTCAACATTATGAATGCTAACATTTTAAATACTCAATAACATTGGGAAAACAGACTAAATTTTAACTCGCCTGTTAAAAAATTCCTTACTTAACATACAAACAATTAAGGCAATACAATAAATAAATGTTGTTAAGCTCTTACACAACACTTAAACTTAAATTTATTAAAATAAAAATGCCGGAATATTAAAACATAATGCCAACAAGTGCACTGGGAGAAAATTTAAGGATTATATCCGCATATAATAAGGAACTGGCTGAAAAAATCTCTAATATAGCCCAATTGCAGGATAACTATGAAATAAAAGAAGCCAAATCCGGGGACAGTATATTATTTAAAAATGAAACCCCCGTTGATAACCCTCTAGACCCTGTCTGGGATGCTGTTGAAAAATACAACGGGCTTGAAGATAAAACCAATAAAAATATTACTGTTATATACGGGTTTGGGCTGGGCTATGTTTTAAGGGAATTCGCAAAAAGACATAAGGGGAAAATAATAGTCTATGAGCCGAACCCGGAAATCCTGAGGATAACCCTTGAGCTGGCGGATTTTTCAGAAGAACTGAAAAACATTAACGTAAGAATAACAAGTGATTATGAGGAAATTAAAAAAGCCTACCTTGAGCTGTTTTTCCACGACTATAAGCTGAATATTGTCCCGGTTAACTACTATGAAAACCTCAGTATCAGTGAAACGAGAGAATTTAAGGAAGAAATGGAGAGGATACACGGGGTTTACCAGTCCAATTATTCAAACCTCATAAAAAAAGGGCATAAATGGACGTCAGCACTGTTTAACAACATACCGCACATATATAAAAACCGGGACTTGCACCTTTTGAAAAACAGGTTTAAGGGAAAAACAGCGGTTTTAATATCAGCAGGGCCGTCGCTGGATAAAAATATCCGGGACTTAATACCTTACAGGGATAAAGCGGTTATATTCTGCGTTGGCACGGCCCTGAAAACAGCGCTTAAGAACGGCATAACCCCTGATTTTACGGTTGCGATAGAAATAAGCCCGAACACAAAAAAACAGCTCGATATCCCTGAAATCGGCGACATGAAAGTCATCACGGCCACCAATACTTTCAGGGGGGTTTTTGACCTGGAACCGAAATGTTTTTTAAATTACCACCTGAACAAGGATGCGGTAACAAAATGGTTCGGGGAATTAATGGGCGTTCCCCTTGAAGAGTATGAATCAGCGGGCACTGTTTCGATAATAGCCCTGTATTCAGCTAAAATGATGGGCATGGATAAAATCATCCTCATAGGCCAGGACCTGGCTTATACCGATAATAAATGTTACTCGGCAGGCTCTGTTTACGGCGGCTACAGCGTGGAGAACTCGAAAAACATAAAAATAGACAATAAAGACAACTTTATCCGGGAACTGGAAACAGACGAAAAAACCCTCACAAACCATATTGCATTGCTGGGCAAGGATTTGTACTTTATAAAAGGGGCTAACGGGGAAAAAGTCCTGAGCAGGAGTGATTTTATACTTTTCATTGTTTACTTTGAGGAAATCGCCCAAAAGTACGCCCCGGAGCTTTGCCTCGTCAACTCTACCGAAGGCGGGGCTTATATAAACGGGTTTGAGCACATACCGCTCAAGCAGGCACTTGAAAAATACACAAACGGAAATATCGATAAGCAAATACCGCCCCTTTGCACAAAACCCGACGCCGGGGATGTTAAAAAAAGAAAAAATACCGTTATAAAAGAGTTAAGGGATATTATTAAAAATTATTATGAAGCAAGGGATTTAATGGAAAATATCCTGAAAACCCTACCGCTGCCGTGTTTAATCCCTGAAACGGCGGGGAGGTTCAATGCCTTTAAGGATATTTGCGAAAAATATTATGAGGTAAATTATATTAAATCTGCGGATAATATTCCCTTAACGCCTGAGGAGGAGGGACTTTTCGATATTTTCCGGGAAAAAGCAAAGGAGTATGACGATTTATTGCGCGGGGATATTAAAGACCTATATGAAAACCATCCTGAGAAATTTGCCCAAAACTTAACAATACTAAAAGATAATTATTTTAAATTAAAGCAGGTTTTATTTAAAAACGTTTTCTTTAAAAACGCGTTTATCGGCAAATTCTTATTAACTGACAATGCTGTCAGGGACTTTGAAAATACCGGGGAAAACCTGCTTAATCTCTATTTTACACTGTACCATGAATGTTTTACCCAGTTTTCGGTAAAAGCCGGGGTATACATTAAATTCATAAAAAATATCCTGAATCGACTGGAAGAGCAAAAATGAACACGATTGACCCGCGAAATTTCCAATTAATTAAGGCCGCCTCGGGTGACGTAAACCTGGTTTATAAAAACACGGCAATTCACTGCAATACTGACCCGCAGCAGGAAGCCCTCAGGGAGTTCCAAAAGCTGAATAACCTGAAATCCTCCGATATAGTAATAATAGCCGGCTTAGGGCTGGGGTATTTATTAAAAAGGGTTTTTATAAGCTCAAAGTGTAAAATTATCGTGTATGAGCCGGAGAAGGAAATATTAAATTTTAGCAGGCAGGCTGTAGATTTCAGCGGGGAGCTCAAAAGCAACAGGGTTTTTATGACCGGCAGCTTTGATGAATTAAACGCCATACTCTCTGGAATATACGGCTATAAGAGCACTATCAGCGTATTAAGCCTGCAATCCGCAGGGCTGCTCTATCCCGGGGAGATTGAGAATTTGTTGTTCCGGCTTCCCAAAATAGAGGCTACCTTAAAGTCAAACTACACCACCCTGTTCTCAAAATCCTTTAAATGGCTATTTAACGGGCTCTACAGGCTTAAACCGGGCAAGCCTGATTTCCCGGTAAATATGCTGGAAAACAAATTCAGGGGTAAAGCCGCTTTGATAGTGTCTGCCGGGCCGTCCCTGGATAAGAATATTGACGCAATAAAAAATAACAGGGATAAATTCATTATTTTCTGCGCGAACGTGGCTTATAAAAACCTGGCGACAAACGGCATTATTCCCGATTTTACCGTATACATAGACGCTGATTGCTATCTTGACACAATAAAAAATTACGGGCATTCACAAACAAACCTGATTAGCCATACAACAAGCTGTTTCAGGGTATTTGACGAATTAACCCCCTTGAGGTTTTTCACTTTTTATTGCAAAAATGACCTGCTATCCCGGAGGGTCGCGGGCCTCACAGGCTTTTCAATTGAAAAATACGAAACAAAGGGCTCGGTTTCGCACCTTGCGCTTTTATGCGCGTTCAATATGGGTTGCAGCCCGATAATTTTAACGGGCCAGGACCTGGCTTACACCGGCGGGCAATACTATTCACCGGGCAGTTTCTGGAGCGAGGACAATAAGGACGGCGCAAATAATGAAAAATTCCGGGAAAAAATCGAATTAACCCGAAAAGGTCCGGTATTTGAGGTAAAAGGCCAGAACGGGGAAATTTTAAAGACCTCACCTGATTATGCGGGGTTTATACAGCACTTTGAGGAATTCGCAAGGGAAAACAGCTCTTTTGCGCGGCTAATAAACTGCTCAAACGGAGGGGCCGAAATAAACGGCTTTGAAAACAGCTCCCTGGAAGAAACAGCCAGCTCACTTGAACCCGTAAATCTTGACATAGACTCGGTTTTAGACACCATAACCCGTACAGGAGCCGACCCTGTAAAACAAAATTATGATAAAATCCTTGCCCGGCTTGAGGAGTTTGCTGAAGACGCGAAAAAATTCAAAACCCTGGCCGAAAACGGGGTTAAATATACGACAAGCCTGGGCCGGGAGATTAAAAAACGCCCGCTTAACCCGGCTAAAATCAGCCGGCTGGCCGATAAAATACTGGTATTATTTAACGAGATTGACGCGGGTTTATTTAAAAAATGGGACTTCTCCGTATATACGGCGTTTAAGGAACTGCTGGAGTTCTATGCCCTTATTGACGACGAGGAAGCCATGGCTGACGCTTCAATTTTCTCAAACCTGTATGAGAGATCATGTTATTTTTTTAATTTTACCCGTAAAAGGCTGGAAATACTGGAGGAAATACTAAAAGACCCCGGGGGAAAATACCATAAACAGCCCGAGCAGGAGTATAACCACACCGCCAACCAGCCTTAAAGGCCCGATAAAACGCTCACTCACATAATAATTGACCGCAAAAGCCGCTGTAGCAAAAATTATCAATTCATTTAACATAAAAAAGAACACATAAAGCAGGATGTAAAAATGGTATTGAATGCCTGAAAGCTCTGCCTGCGCCAGTGCACCCGTAAATACAGCCGGTAATGCCGCAGAGCATAAGAATTCCATTGAATTGACCGCAAAAGCCAGCCCGATAACCCCCAGTACAGTTAAAACCGACACCTCAGCCTCAACCAGCCCCCTTACCCTGCCCATTGTTTTATGTTTTGTTTCAGCGTCTCCTACCTTACAGACGGCTTTGTTGCGGTTCTTCAGGTTAATAATACCTATATATACGGCAAAAGTCCCGATTAAAAGCCGTAAAATCCTCAAATACCCCACATAAAGAAAAATATTCAACAGCGCCGTCATAAACAGGTAGTACAAAATAGCCGAGGCAAACACAAAAGTGCCTACTATAAGCCATATTTTGCGCCTGTCATTCAGCCCCGCAATCAGGGAAATCATATATACCAGAACCCATATGGCGCACGGGTTAAACCCGTCCAGTAATCCCAGTGTAACAGCCAGGACCGGCAGGGATTTCTCCAGGACATTAATCCTGCCAAACCACGTGTCAATATATTCAGGCGAGTCCTTCTTTGCAAAGGCCTTGCCCTGTGCGGCATTTTCCATGAGTTTATCCAGTTGGCGGCTGTCCTCATAGCCGATTAGATAATTTTCCCCCGCAAAAGTAACCGGCGCGGCTAACTGTTCCGGTTTAATCCCGTATTCCCTGAAATATGCCTGCAATAGCTTATATTCCCCCTGCCCGGTTATATCGTGGTACTCAAAGACAATATGCGGGTATTTTTCCTTTAAAACCTCCTCAATATATTGCTCCTGCCGTTCACAGGCGTGGCAACCCGGCTGGCGGAAAACAATCACAGTATTTTCCCTGTTGGAAACCTCGGGCAATGCCGCATTATCCCTGAATGCCATGAAGATAAACAGGAAAGACAAAAACGTAATCAGGACTACCTGGAATTTATGTTCTTTCATAAACCTGAGAGTAAAAGTGAATCTAAAACAGCCTGTGGGTTTACATAACTTTTTAATTCATTTGCGGCTTTTTGTACATTCTTCAGGTAATTAATATTTTTCAGGCAAAAATCCCTGTTCTCGCTATTTTGCTTGATATTTAAAACCAGGTGCCGCTGCATTATTTCAAGTATATCCTCAGCGGGAGTGTTTTCCTTAAGGAGTTTTTCCGCCAGCAGGAGGGCTTTTTCCCTGTTTTCCGGGGGAAAGCCCCCTAGCAGGGAAAAATCAAAAACGGGTTCAGGGGTGTATTTTAGCGGTATCACCTGGGAGCGGGACACTATAGTATCGAGCATATCCTCCCTGTCACGCGCAAAAAAGAAAAACGTAACCCTGCGCGGCGGCTCTTCAATAATTTTAAGCAATGCGTTGGCCGATTCTGAGTGCAGGGTCTTGTAGTCTGCTTTTGTAAAGATGATTACCCTGTGGTATTGGGAGGAAATAAGCAGTGAGTGTTTTAATTCCCTTGTCCGGGCAATAGTTATGACTGTTTTTTCCGGCTCAACCCTTATTACCGCAGGGTGAGTATTTTGCCTTACCCAGGAGCAGTTTACGCAGGTACACTCTTCGATTTTATGGCCACAATTGAGTATCCTGGCGGTTTCATTGGCCAGAAAGAGCATATCGTCTGTATTATTGCCTGTAAGGATATAGGCATTCGCCGGTTTTTCCCTGCCCGGGGTAAGGGCAGATTCCAGTATCCTGGCGGCAAAGGGTTGTTTTTGTTTTATTATCGGGTCAAACATCTTCTGATACAGGCAATCCTAACCTTTTTAATCTATATTTTCCTCTTTTTACAAAATTTAAATAATTATTATCTCTTAAAATTTGCAGTTCACGCCGAATTCTGGCTTTTATATTATTGTTATTTGGATGCCGTAATTTAAAATATTCCTCAAAAGCATAAAGTTCTGATAATTCAAATTCTTCTTTATTTAATTTGTCAATTATATTCATAATATCAAAAATCCAGCTTTTTGATTCGGCATTATTCTTTTTTAAAAAAATTGTTTGATTAAATTTTTCAATTACATCATTTTTATTTATAATTTCAGAATTTTTTATTAAAAAAATCCGCCCACTTTCCGGTATAGATTTCAGGTTTATATTACAACCTATCCAGCCAGCTCTTCTTGCTCTCTCTGACAAGGGTTTTCTCTTTTCAATTATGTCAGGCAAGAAAAAATATTTCGGAATAACTACCAGATTAGAAATTTGATAGCTTTTTTCATAACTTAAAAACAAAAAATTAGGATTTTCATTTTCATTAATTTTTTCTATCATAGTAGAATATGCACCATCAACAATTTTTTCGGAAAATCCCTGCTTGCTCTTAAGTTCATAGTCTTCTCCGCATGTATTACAATGAAAATCATTAACCGGCCTGTTATTGTCATATTTACGCAAAACAGCACCACAATTAACGCAATACCCGTTATTTTTAAACCAGTGTTCTGTAATTACTCTTATTTTTTGTGAATTGCTTTTATAATTGGCAGCAATTTCCTTGTTCATTTGTAATTGCATAAATAAATTACCTGTCTTACATCAAGCATTCAAACTCAATAACTCCATAGCCGCTTCAGGGCCAAGCCCGCCGGATTTTATACTGAACTCGGTATTTTTCACTTTTTCTTTTAGCGCAAGCAAGTCCTCTTCAGATATACCCCTCAACTTCTTTTTGTCCTGGTCAACCAGGAAAGGCGGTAAATTCACGGGAGAATTGAGTTTTATTTTAACCCAGCGCCTTGTTATAGTTTGCAGTGTTGCGAGTATTTTCAAGGGATGGTTCTGCTCAAGCAGTTTGTTCAACTCAATAACTGCCCCGGTATGATTTTTCCGGAGCAAACAATCCGCAAAAACGAACACATTTTCGTTTGTAGCGGAAATTTCCTTTACTTCATTAACGCTGACAGTAGTTTTAGGGTGAATGGAGGTTTTTATTTTTTCCAGCTCAGTGTCTATTTTGCGCAGGTCTGAGCCCAGGCACTGCACAAGGCTCAGTGCGGCTTCCCGGTTTATTTTAAGTGCTTTTTCCGCAGCCTGCTTAATTATCCAGCCGATTATCCTGTCTTCCTGGTAAAATTTGAAAGCCGGGAACTCGCGCACTTCGCCGGTTTTTTGTATTGTTTTGGTTAATTTTATTGTACTGTCTATTTTTTTTCCGCTGTCCCGCTCAATCTCGCATATAAAAAGCAAATGCACCCTGTTATCCAGCTTTTCTATAATATCTATAAACTTTTTCAGTTGCGGGTCGTCGGATTCGACGGTTCTTTTGCCCCTTAAAAAGAACGTGGTTGCCCTGACCTCAACAAGCAGGTTGCCCAGCATCATAGGCAGGGTCCGGACTGTTTCCGTCAATTGCCTTATATCGGGCTCGTCGAGGATTTTATGGTTAACGGCGGCGAAATTCCGGTCAAGCACACGCTCTCTCAGGTCCCTGACAGCATTATTAAGGTTAAATTCTTCTTCTCCCCAAAAAAGGTATACAGGCATGGTTATTTATCCGGTCTTTTACATTAAGAATATAACCGAATAAAGGGCAGTTATCAATATTTGCGCACAGGTTTTTTACGCCCTCGACACAAACGCATTTCCCCTGATATAAAACCTCCAGGGGTAGTCTGCCGCCTTTTTAATGCCTATCCTGGTTGTGGTCACTATATCCCCCGGCGTCAGGGACAACTCTTTTTCAACCCACAGCCCGGATTTTTTATCGGTTACGTCTGCCTCATTGAGGGTTTTATCGATTTCAAGCTCCCTGCAAAGTTTTCCCGGGCCGTTAGCGTTTTTTGCCTCAACTGCCCTGATTAATACAGCCCCGGCAGCGCCCTGTTTTTCGGTCACAAAGTTCAGGCAGTAATACATCCCGTAAACCAGGTACACATAGGCAATCCCCGGCTGCTTAAAAAGGGTTGAGGAGCGGGGCGTGCAGCCTCTATAAGCATGACAGGCAGGGTCATCACCCGTGTAGGCCTCTGTTTCAACTATTATGCCGCTAAAAATTTCCCCGCCGTTTTTTCGGCGTAATTTGCACCCTAAAAGAGACCTGGCAACCTCCAGGGTGTCCCGTGCGTAAAAATCCCTGCCGAGTACACTCATTCTAAACTTCCGTCTGATGTAATAAACATTGAGCTCTGGTATACATGAATGAGTTTGAATTTTTGAAAACCGGCAAAGCCGGATTTTCCAAAATTCATCACTCCCGCTTCGCTTATACTGCTCCAGGCATTAACCGTAAAAATCTGAAATTTAATTTGGGAGCAGTATATTACTTAATAGTGTACTACAAGACAGGAGTATGAATATGCAGTTTTACGTTAAAGATATAATGACTATAGAACTCGTTACAATCCAGGAAAACACTTCCGTAAGGGATGCCATAAAAATTTTTTCCAGCAATGCCGTGTCAGGCGTGCCCGTAATAAACCAGGAAGATGAACTGACGGGGGTTTTGAGCGCAAGCGACATTTTGCAGAACGAAAGCGGGCATACCTTTTATTCCATGCCTTATAAAAAAGAATTTGAGCTGGAGTTAATACAGGATTCAAAATTTTTTGACCAGCCCGTTTCATCAATAATGTCAGAGGAATTGTACACAATAGAGCCGGGTGCCACCATAGCGAAAATGGCCGGGATAATGTATGAGAAAAAAATCCACAGGCTGCTCGTGACAGAATATAACAAACTCGTGGGTATAGCCACTACTTTTGACCTGTTAAAACTGCTGGCAACAAGCGACGAGAGCGTTGTTATATAATGCCGAACATTACCGATTCAACCGTTTATGTTAAATTATAGTTAATAGAAGATTTGGGGAAAAAGCAATGAATAAAAAATCCAAAATAGCCTTAATTATTATTATTGGCCTGATAACCCTTGTTTATGCGGGCTACCTGTTTGTCATACCTAATTTAATAAACCCGGAGGATTTTAAGCCTGAAATACAAAAAGCCGCAAAACAAGCTACCGGGCTCGAAGTTGACCCGGGCAAACTCAAGCTCAGCACATATTACGACTTCAGCGCAAAATTAACAGCCCAAAACGCAAAAATAGACAGGTACTTAACCATTGAAAAAGCCAGCATAAGAGTATCACTGCCGTCTTTAATCTTTAAAAAGCTGGAGATTGAGGAAATCAGGGTAGAAAAACCAAAAATTTTCCTCACAAGGCTTAAAAACGGCAAGTATGACATTGAAAAAGTCCTGGAAAAACAACAACAGCCCGCCGTGGATAAAAAACACGAGCCCGGGAACGAAACCGCCCCGGCTAAAGTCTCACAACCCGTTATTGAGCCTGTATTTAACGGAATGAAACTTTATGTGAGCAATTACAGGGTTAACTTAAAGGATATGACCGGCTCCAGGGAAAGAAATTTTGCCCTTGCGGGGGATTTGCTGGAAATATCAAAATTCAAGCCTGAAAAGTTCATTAAACTCGCTACAAACGGCACACTGCTTGTGGAAAATAACCCTAATATAAACTTTGACATTAAACTCTCAAGCGAATTGCCCCTGACCGGGACTGCCGCAGGGCCTGAAAAAGCCGGTAAACAGCAACCCCTCCCCGCCGGGGAGAAACTTGCCGGTGTAAGGCATTCCGGGAACATTGACCCTATTGAAAAAATATTAAAATATGACCCAAAAGTTGATATAAAAGCAGACTTAAAGCTGAAAAGCAGGGAAACACTGCCTGAAATAAAGGGTTTTTTGAATTTTGAAAACCTCTCCATTAAAATAGACGGGCAAAAATTGCCTGAAAGCCACGGAGAATTTAACTTTTCAGGTAAAGGGCTTAAGCTGGACTCAAAACTTTTTATAACCCCCGAATCCTTCCTGGAAGTGGCGGGAAATGTCAAGAACCTCGCCGCCCGGGAGTTTGATGTAAACGTTAAATCCACTGAAATAGAGCTGAAAGACGTTAAAAAATTCGCTTATTCACTTGCTGACGCGGCTAACGCCGATGCGGGAGCGCTGAATGACATCAAACTCTCCGGAAAGATAAAAGCTGACTTTAACCTGCAAAAAGACAATTACAAAGGATACCTGAGCGTAATTGACGCTGCGGTCTCGCATAAAGACCTCTCAGAACCCCTTAAAAACCTCACCGGTAAGCTGAATTTCAGCAAAGATAAGGTTGTATTTGAGGATACATCGGGGAAAATTGCTGATATAGGTTTTAATATAACAGGATACATTAATTCAAAGCTGTTTTCCGAGCTAAAAATTGACCTGCCGGCGATTAACCTGAAAACCGTTTATAATATTGCCTCGAACAGCAGGCTTTTTGCTGGTTTAAAACCCGGGCTCAATGAAATATCAGGGCTTACCGGAAAAATAAACGCTGCAGTTAAGCTGGCAGGCAAACTTGACGAGCAGCCCGCCCCGGAAATAACCGCTGTCATAAGTAATATTTCCGCTTGCCACAAACCCTCCAAAACCCCGATATCCCTGACAGGCGGGAGCATAAAAATGGACAAAGAGGGCAAGCTGGCCTTTAACAGCATAAAAACAGTGCTCTCAGGCGTTCCGCTGGATATTACGGGAGAGTTCAAGGGCAGCGCTGATAGCTGGGAACTCCGCGCACAGACTGATTTAAGCAAAATTGAATACCTGAGCGGTACAAATACACTAAAAATTAATGCAAAAGGCAGCCCAAAAACTCTCAGTATAACTAAAACCGGACTTTACTCACAGGGTAAAAGAGTGGCAGCGGTTGAGGGCAATATTGACAACTATACTGACCTGAATAACGTAAAAGTTGACATCTCAGGCTTAAAAGTAAGGATTAAAGAACCAAAAGGCAAGGCACAGCTAAACGCGAACCTTGTATTAACCGGAAAAACAGATGCGCCAAAAGCCCTGGGCAACATAAAGCTAACAAGCCTTGATATTCCATCCTTACAGCTTAAAACAAATGATATTGGAATTGTTTTAAAATCCGACGCAATACTGGTTAACACGGGCGTTTTAAGCATAGTTGACTCAAAAATCCGCCTGGATGCTGATATAGAGAATAAACTAACCCCTCCTTTCATAGTCAGGACAGTACGGATAAACTCTGACTTCCTTAACATTGACAAATTAAGCCTGGCGCTCCAGGCCGCACCCGGACCAACCCGTTCCGGCCAGGGCAATGCAGCCCTAAAGCAGCAGGGCAATAAGGCAGGTAAAGGGCCGGGTCGGACTGAAGAGCCTGATGTGCCTGTTATAATCAATAGCGGCAAATTTTTTGCAAAGGAATTAATAGTAAATAAACTTCAAAACAGGGATGTATCATTTGATTTCACTTTAAAACCGCTGAACCGGCTTGCAATCAGGAACTTTAAAACCCATACCGCAGGAGGTATTGCCGTGGGGATTGCGGATATGAACCTGAAAACAACAAAACTCAGCGTGGACGTTACTGCTGATAACCTTGAGATAAACGCGCTCGCAACAGTGCTGGCAAATATGCCGAATGAAGTATTCGGAGGCATGAAAGGCCGCATCAGGCTTTCCACAATAGGCAAAACCCCCGGGCTGATGATTCAAAACGCAATCGGCAAGGCTGATTTTAACATAAATAACGGCCATCTCGGCAAACTCGGAAACCTGGGCTATTTGCTGAAAACAGGGTCTGTTAATTTTGCGGAAGCCGAAAAAACAAACCATTTTGACACCCTGAACGGCCAGGTCCTGATAAACCGGGGCATGCTCGATATACAGGAAATAAAAATGCGGGGCAAGAGCTTAAGCTCGTTCATATCAGGTTCTATCAGGATGCGCGATAATCACGCGGATTTGACCGTACTGGGCAAGCTCTCCGGCAGAGTAGTCAGCAAATTAGGGTTTATTGCCGATATCTCGGTTAACAAGCTCATAAAACAAATCCCCGGCCAGTGGGGGGAAATATTGTCCGAAGCCAGAATGGCAAACCAGTACCCTGACAGGGACAGGATACCGCCTTTAAGTTCCGGGTCCCTTGAAAACGATAAGGATTTTGCGGTTAAAATAAGGGGTGTGCTTGGCCAGCCTCAGTCCGTAAGCATGATTGAGTGGCTGGAGTAGTACATTAAGCAAACGTCAAATTTTTTAAATAATTTTTTATTACCTTATTAAAGGATATTAAAAATTAACAAAAACCCTTAAAATAAAAATATGTCAGAAAATAAAACAAAATTAAACGGGCTTCATTACGTTACCGGGGTAATTATCCTTGCCCTGGCAATTTTTTGGCTATTTTTTGCCTTTAAGAATACCCCCCTGTCTTATAATGAAATGATGAAAAAGGCGAAAACATACGCTGAAAAAGGCCAGGTTGCATTTGCGGCAGAAGAATACAAGAAATTGCTGAGGCTATATCCCGAAAATTACGATATGCACCTTAATTTAGCCGAACTTTACGAAAAAATCAATGAAACAAACCAGGCAAAAGTTGAATATATAATGGCAATAAGGCTCGGGCACAAACATAGAACTGAAGCCTACACAAAACTCGCAAAAATTTACTGCAGGGAAAATAAATACTCCATTGCAGAGGATGTTATAAAAGATATAAAGAAAACAAAAGATAAAACCGCCCTGGAAGCAATCGGTAATATATATTTTGACTGGGGAGAAACGCTTAAGGCTACTGACAGGCCTAATGCCATAAGAAAATTCAAGGAAGCGGGCAAATATTACAAAAAAGCCCGCAATAAATCTGAAAAACTTGCCCTTAATAATATAGCCGGGCTTTACGCTGATATTGCCGATGAGCTCCTGGGTTCAAAAAAACATGAAGAAGCGGTTGAAGTACTTAAATTATCCCTGGACTACAGGGATAATGCCCTGGCCCGATATAAACTGGCGAAAATTTACGAAAAGCGCCATAGTGAGCAAAAAGCCCTGGAAGAATACAGCAAGGTATTTAAAACAGACCCCGGCTTTGCGGGAAAAAATTCTTATATAACCCTTTTACTGAAAAAGGCCGGGGAAGCCAAGGCACAGGGAGATAAAATCAAGGCGGAATACTATTACAGAAAGGCAAAAAAACTTGACTCAGGGCTGGACGTGCCGTTAAACCCGGACAACAGCATCCTGTTCAGCCTGGTTGCGACAAAAGTAAACGAGGATTTGGAAAATGACCTGCTTGTCCCGGGAATAACATTTAAATTAATCAACATAACCCCTGACATAATCGATAACTTAAGGGTAAAAGTCGTATTTCTCAGGAATGAAAAACCCATAAGCACACAGGTGTTTACAATTGCCGATAAGGAGAACGCCCTCAAAGGCGACAGTGAGTCACCCGAAATAAACGCATACTCAAATGCGCCCGTAAAACATGTTTACGATGAGCACAACCTCAGGGTTCAAATATATATCTCGCATTATTCGCCCGATAAATGGAAATTATTCAGGAATATCCGGGTTATCAGGGGAAGAAAGCCCGTCCGTATAAAGGAAGTTTGACACCTCAAAAAGCGCATAGTCAGTTATAGTAAGATTTTTAGCCATCCATCAGATTAAACGTAGTAACTCAGTTACCTGATGATTT
>JANQGS010000171.1 GCA_028277195.1 Candidatus Gastranaerophilales bacterium | reverse complement strand
ATATTACAATGAGAAAAAGGCAAAGGTTTTCAAATGGACTTATCAGGGGAAAGTGCTTGCTAAATAATATCATATTATTTTTAAATTAATGCACTAGCTATAACGGCTTAAATACCTGTCAATCTTTATCTTTAAATAATTACGGAAGTTTAAAGTTATCATTTAGTGCAAACCCTGTAACTATTTTAAAAAGAAGTATAGAAATTGTAACAGAGTCAGAACTGGGAAAAAAATGGCGCCCATCGACTAAAATAGCAAAACTAATTATGAAAGAGTATGACGACTATCCATGGAAAAACAAAGTCGACCTTTCAAACTTAAATAATGGTAAAGGCAGGTCCTTTCTTAGAGAGGCATTATTTCAATTAGCAGATTTAAAATTAAAACCATATACTGATGAAACCGATAAAGTAGGCAAAATATTTGACAAGCTCAGAATGAAAGCAGACCCTGCCGTGTTTATAAGAGATGTACACCGACATATTTATATTACAGTAAAAAAATTGGCAGACGCAGACAGTTCCGAGGATATAATAAAAATAGCCAGCAGAAAATGGAACGAAAACGGACAAAGATGGACGTATTGGCAACAAAGAGGTGAGGGACTAATAGGCAAAAAAGGTCATAAAGGCATTTATAAATCGTGGCCAGTAAGTATGCAGGAATTATCGGACGTACATAGAGATGTTGAGGCTTTAAACCATTTGCTACATTATGCAGTAAAGCAAGGTGTTGATAAAGGATTGTTAGCTAAAGCAATTAAAGCACATACTAATAAGATGGTTGAAACTGGTACTTTGAAAAAAATGACTAAACCTCCTGCAAAGTTAACTCGTGATGATATTCCTTCTAATAGGCAAGAGTGGTACACTCAGTGGCGAGGACTTAGGACTGCTCCTGGCAGTAGAGATAGAGATGTACTAAGAAGCCTTATAGAAAAATATCCATTTTAATATTGTTCATAACTACATCCTGATACTTCTTTGATTTTTCGACGAGTCAGGATGTCTATTTTTTATGAAAACTTTTTATTCTGCGTAAGTCCTGTTAATTATTTAAACATTTCTGAACCTGATTAATACCAGGATGACCGCTAAAACCATTATATCCGGGAACCACGCCGCCAAGCCCGGGGTCAGAGAACCCCTTTGCGCCAGCATATCAAGAAACGGCACTAAAATATAATACATAAAGACCAGCACAGCGCCTGCCGTGAAACCTATGAAGCGTTTTTCCCTGGGCTTGCTGATGCCGAGCAAGACCCCGCAAATGCAAAATAAAATACAACCGAATGACCGTGAAAACTTCTGGTAATACTTGCTCAGCACAAACCTGTGCTCCTCAGGCATCTCAAGGGAAGCTAAAAGGCTTATGTATTTTTCTAAAGCCCTATTATTCATCTCCCGAGGCCGTTTAGTAGAGTAAATAAGTAATTGCTCAGCCTCTTTTGCCGATTTTTCACTTAAGATATCGGTTTCTTTAAGATGCTTTATGTCCCTGTAAACCCCGTTTGGGCCTATGTCATACCTGACAACGTTATTAAGTTGCCAGTGATTGTCCTTAACTACGGCATTTTCTGCGGTTATTATGCTCTCCATTAATGACGTGTCAGCATTTACTCCCTCTGAAAACCGCAACAGCTTTATATCGTAAATATAAGTACCGTTATAACCGCCTACTATCAATATTTGTTTCGGTTTTTCATTCTGTTTTTTATCTATGTAAACAAAATGCTTCTGGAATATATCCCCTTTTAGCCTTTTTATTTCATTGGTAGTATGGGGCATAACATCTTTGTATATGGAAAAACAGGTTATCGTGCCTAAAATGCCCAGGATAACCACGGGTAAAAGCAGTCTCAGGGTATTTACACCGGCTATTCTTATTATGGTAAGCTCTGAGTCCTTGCTCAGTCTGTCAAAAACATAGAGAGTTGCTGCCAGGAGCGCTATGGGGATTGTTTTGCTGAGTATTTCGGGAATTTCAAGGAAAAAAAGTTTTACTGCCAGGTAAAAATCTATTTCCCCGAAAATGAATTTTCTGATTATTTTGAATAAAATCTCAGGCGAAATCCATATAACAGTAAAAAGAAAAATGCCGAATATTGTTATTGTTAATACCTGCTTAAAAATATACCTGTCAAGAAGTTTAAAGCTCAAAGTCCTCTCCAAGATAAAATTGTTTTGCTATGGGGTTTTCGGACACTTCCCTGCTCGTTCCCTGAACCTTTATCCTTCCCTCAAAAATAATGTATGCCCTGTCAGTAATTGACAGCGTGGCTTTTGGGTTATGGTCGGTTAAAAGCACGCCAATACCTTTGTTAACAAGCTGTCTTATGTTTTCCTGTATATCGAGTATGGCTATAGGGTCAATGCCTGTAAAGGGCTCGTCAAGCAGGATAAATTCAGGGTCAGCGGCCAGGGCTCTTGCTATTTCCACCCGCCTTCTCTCCCCGCCGGACAACAGTATGCTGTCGCTTTTCCTGACCTTTGTGAGCCCGAACTCCTCAAGCAGGGAGTCCAGTTTTTCCCGGCGCTGTGTTTTATCCAGCTTTTTATTCATTTCAAGAATAAGCGATATGTTTTCTTCTACTGTAAGTTTCCTGAAAATCGAGGTTTCCTGCGGCAGGTAGCCTATGCCTGCCCTTGCCCTTTTATAAATGGGGCTTGAGGTTAATTCGTTCCCGTTAAGGAATATTTTCCCCTTATCAGGTTTTACCAGCCCTACGAGCATGTAAAAAGTAGTGGTCTTGCCCGCCCCGTTAGGCCCTAACAGCCCCACAACCTCAGCCGGCCTGACTTCAAAGGAGATATTGTTTACCACCGTGCGGTCATTGTATATTTTAACCAGTTCCTGCGCCTGTATCGTCATAATCCTTTACTCTTATTCACGTCCTTATAGCTTTTTACCTGGGTAAACCTTGTCTCGACATTTCCCTCTGCGGTAAAGTTCTTGGGGTTCAGGGTCAGCTCAATCCTGTCAGCCTCAACGTATTTTTCCCCTTCACGTATTTTTGACCTGCCCAGGAAAATTATCCTGTTCGGGACACCCGTGCCCTCATCGGGTATAAAAGTGGCTTTTGGGCCTGACGCAATGTAGTCCTTGTACTTGATTTTGACATTCCCGCTTGTTATAAGAGTTCTGGACGAGTTGTCATACTGCTGGAAGTCGGCGTAAATTACGACATGTGTGCCGTCGCTCAGTATGGTTTCCGAGGACGCTCCTCCGGAGGCCACCATTTCATCGGTGTTTGGGTTGTAGAAAACCTCATTAGCCTTTATAATGCTCTTTTCCCTGTCAATTTTCACATTGCCCAGAAGCTCTACCTTGTCGAGGTTGCCCTCCTCGTTTATTGTAATTCGTGCTTTCTCGGAATTTGTCAGGATTTCTTTATATTTTATATTCACATCTTCTGAGGCAACAATAACGTTTTTCTTGATGTCAAAAACCTGCGAGCCTGCCTTTATGTGCACAAAGGGCTCCTGGTTTTCAAAAACGGAGGATTCGGCGTTTCCTTCGGCCCTTATCCTGTTTTTCAGGAGGGAGAGGTTGATTATATTGGCTTTTACCTCGCTTCTTGAGTAGCCGTTTTCCTTCAGGGCATATGCCCCGTCAACAAAAGTCGCCGCGCCGGGCTTGCCCTCCTTGTCGTTTCTCACTATTGTGCGGGGGCTTTTTATTGAGATATCATCGTAATTAACCCTTACATCGCCTTCAAAGATTGTTTTCTCTCCGTCGAACGTCTGTTTATCGGCCTGTATGAATATATTTTCCGCAAGCAGCACCCCTGCAGGCATTAAAAGGATTATTAAAAAAATTATTATTAAATGCTTCATTTTCTGAGATTACCATGAATAGTCGGATAAACATAGGTGCTGGCATCACCTGATAACTTTATATTCGTGAAATCCGTATCAAAAGAGGACTCATGGCTGATTGTCATTATGCCGTCTTTTTCTTTAATTATTTTTACATTACCCCTGGCGGTTATTTCATTTTTTGAGCCGGTCCATATAATTTCATCCGCATTAAGGTATACATCGGTGTTATTTGCGGCTTCTGCCCCGCCGTAGAGCTTTACCTGTTTTGTATTATTATTGTATTCGGCTTTTGGGGATATTACGCTGAGGACAACCCTTTTATTCCTGTAGAAATTGCCGGTTATATTTTGCAAAACAGCTATGTTATTGCCGTTATTATAGCGCCCTGAGTCGGCATAGACCTCCCAGAACTTTTCCCCGTGTTTTGTTTCGGTAATAACGAGTTCTTTTATGGCTACCTGCTCATCGCCCAGGGCTTCTCCCTCGCTTATTTTTATATCGCCCATGAGGTTTTTTGAGAATATAAAGGCCCATATGCTCAATATTCCCAGGACTGCCAGCAAAATTAGTGAAAAAATTGATTTTTTTGTCATAATATTTAATTATAACAGGACAGAATTTTTAAGGAAATTTTCTATGCCAAAAACTCATAACCTTGTATACCTTGGCCCGGAGGGCTCTTATACTGAAATAGCAGCCGAGGGTTTCTTAAAAACCAAAGGCCCGGAGGATTTTAACAGGGTAATAAAAAATTCGATTGTTAAGGTTATTGAAGCCGTTGACAACTCGAACGGCGACATAGGAGTTGTACCAATAGAGAACTCCATCGAGGGAATGGTGAGGGAAACACTGGACAACCTTGTTAAAACCTCATCAAGGGTTATGATAACAGGGGAAGCGGTTGTTCCCATATCGCACTGCCTGATAAGCAGGGCTGAAAACATCAATGAAATCGGTAAAATAATATCCATACCGCAGGCACTGGCGCAGTG
>JANQGS010000148.1 GCA_028277195.1 Candidatus Gastranaerophilales bacterium | reverse complement strand
GTAGCATATGAACAACTGAACGAAATTGACCGCTATGCGCTGCATAGGCTGCAAATCCTTGTGGAAAAGGTGACAGAAGCGTTTGAAGACTATGAGTTTTACAAATACTACCAGTTAATGCAGAATTTTGCGGCAATTGACCTGAGCTCGCTGTATTTTGACATAGTAAAAGACAGGCTCTACACGGCGGGCAAGGACTCCTTAACCAGGCGCTCCAGCCAGAGTGTCCTGTTTGAGACGCTTCAAGTCCTGACACGCCTTCTTGTTCCGGTTACACCGCACCTTGCGGAGGATATATGGCGGCATGTCATTCCCGGGCAAAAGGGCGGACTCGAAAGCATCCTGCTCTCCGACTGGCCACAGGTGAATGAGCGTTATAAAAACCGGGAATTAAGCAATAAATGGGATGAAATTATCAGCCTGAGGGAAATCGTGACAAAAGCCATAGAACCCGCGCGTGCAGCCGGGCAAATAGGCAGCTCGCTGGAAACCGCGGTTTATATAAAAACAGGCAAGTTTAAATCCGTTGAGGATGAGCTGAAAAATGTGTTCATAACCTCGCAGGCCTTTTTAATATCTTCGGGCCAGGAGCCTGAAAATTCTCTCAATGTCTATGAAGAAAACGGTTATACTGTTTATGTCGCTCCCGCGCTGGGGGAAAAATGCCCGAGGTGCTGGAAGTTCAACCGCGGGGAAAACGAGGAAATCTGTTCTGATTGCGCCCGGGCGGTTTAGTTAGCGATTTTTTCGCTCGGAGAATCAAATTTACTGGTTTTTAATCCTTATGCTCTCTTCCAGTTCGGCAACGTGTTTTTTTAATGAAGTTAACGCGTCCCGGTCTTTGCAGAGTGCCAGGTGTTTTTTAAATATTTTGACTGCCTCGGTAAAATTCCCCTGCTTTTCGAGCACATAGCCGTAATTGCTGTAAGCATCGGCGTATTCCGGATTAATTTCCAGGGCTTTCTTATACATTGAAATAGCGGCGTCATAATCCCCGCTGCAATACATTGCAAGCCCCATCTGGTTATAGGCTTTTTCTGAATCGTTATTTATTTCAATGACTTTCCGGCAGTACTTAACGCAGTCCTCCCACTGCCCTTTTTTTGCGGAGCATATGGCAAGCAGGTAATTTGCCTCCTCGTTTTCGGGGTTCAGCTCAATACACCTTATATAAGAGAACATGGCAGCATCCAGGTCATTAAAGTTATGCTCAGCCCGGCTTTTTTTATCGTAAGCCTGGCCAAGGGCCATATAATAACCAAAATTTTCATTATCTTTTTCTACGGCTTTTTCCAATAATTTTATGGCCCCGTCATAGTCTTTCATCTCTGTTAGCACCAGCCCGCCCAGGTACAGCGCCTCCCGGTCGTCAGGGGTTAATTTTAAAATAGCGGAAAACTGCTTTAGCGCATCTTCATACCTCTCAAGGTTAAGGTAAAGCAGGCCAAGATTATAATAAGAATCAGGGTCATTCTTATCGAGTTCAATTGCTTTTAAGAAATTTTTCTCGGATTCCCTGTTTTTTTTCATGTCCATATAAACCAGGCCAAGGTTATAAAAAGCAGCGGTCTTTTCCGGGTCAATAACCGTGGCTTTATGAAAAAACTGCAGGGCCTCCTCGCATTTTCCCTCCTGGTAAGCCTCTATTCCTTTGTTATACTCAACTTCATACCGCCTGCCCTTGTTAAAAAACCACAGCAAAAACCCGGCAACACCCGCGGTTACAATTGCTCCCATTACCAAATAAACCAGTATTTCAGACATTTTTTATCCTGTTTATAATTTACCCTATTATATTTATAAATTTATCATCTTTGGTTTTGTTTATCTATATGGTATTTTAAATATGTGGAAAAAAACAGGGGAATAAAATTAATGAAATATGTCCTGATTGTCCTCGGAATTCTTATTATTCTTGATATTACTTACTTTGCGTTTATAAACCAGGGCCAGGCACTGGAAATAAACTACAAACCCTTAATAGATACATTTACCGTAGGGTCAGGTTTATTATACTTTTTCCTTGGGATATACGGCTTGCTTGGCGGGTTTTTATTATGCCACGCCAGGGTAATCGGGTTGAGGAACGAAGTAAAAAACCTCCTCAGGAAAACAGAAAAGGCCTCACTCGCAACAGAGGAAAGCTCTGACAGGGTACAGGCGCTTGAAGCCAAGGTTAAAACCCTTGAGGCTGCCCTGAAGGATTGTCTTGATAAAAAATAAGTTATAATGTTAACAATTAAGCAGGAGTAATAAAAATTGGTCAAACTGACACCCGAGCAAGTTGAAAAGTTATACGAACTTACAGGAGAAACCCCTCCTGATAAT
>JANQGS010000111.1 GCA_028277195.1 Candidatus Gastranaerophilales bacterium | reverse complement strand
GAATTTAATTCTTAACGCTTTCCTCCCCATTTACAATAACTCCCAAGTTTTATACTTGAAATTATTATATCATATTATTTTATACTTTGCACACTAGCAGAAATGGTTCTATAACAAAATTTCTTGGGAATACACATCCGGAACTTCATAGTTCTATGCCCAATGGGCAGGGCGGATATTTCAGTGTTGGAGAAAAATTAGTTGGCACAGAGGAACAGGCTTATTTAAATAAAGCAAGAGCAGCTTTCCAAGAATTATATGCTTAACTACTTCCTATACCTTTCCGACTCCTCCGGGCTTAAGGTCAGCGCCTTTTTATCATATACCAGCTTGTTTCTGGAGTAATCCGCCAGCTCAAACTGACCGGTGCACACAATAGCGCCCTTGGGGCATACTTCGGTGCAGTTCCCGCAAAATATACAGCGGCCTATATCTATTGTAAACTCTTCAACATCTACTTTTTTGGTCTCCCTGTCCCTTGTGGCTTTAATCTGTATTAAATCACCGCAGGGGCACACTTTTGTACAGGTCATGCAGCCTATGCAGGTATCTGAGCCGTCTGCTTCGGTTAATAATGCCAGCCTGCCTCTTTGCCTGTCGTTGAATACAGGTTTTACTTCGGGGTATTCAAGCGTAATAGGTTCTCTAAAGAAATGTTTCATAATAGTGGCCATGCCCCTGGCTATTTCTATTATTGCGCTTATTGTTTTGTTTATTAGTTTTATCATCTAAAACCTACCTTATCGGGCTTGTGGAGTTCGTTTAAGTAATCCAGCTGGATATTAATAGCGACTGCCTGTTTGCTGTTTAAAACAGATGACAGCATCGCAACACCATGCTCTGTGAAGGCATAGGGGTTAGAGGTTGAGTGCACAAGATTTTTGAACCGATCGCAAATTGCGATCAGTTCATTTTTCTCATTATCATTGAGTTGAAACAAGAATTCTTCGGGAAAGCGTTCTATGTTACGCTTTACGGCCTCATTAAGTCTATATGTTTTAACTCCGTAGAGCTCAGCTAAATCCCTGTCAATCATGACCTTCTGGTCTCTGACGACAAAGATTCTGTTTTCTATTATTTGTATTGGTATTAAGGTATTGCTCATCCTTACTCCTCTGTCCTGAACCCTATCTTCTCAGGGTGTCTGGGATATTCAAGCAAATTATTCAAAACCCGGATTATTTCATCAACTCTGTCGTCATTTTTTTCAATATATAGCATTAACAGTTTTCTGAGTTCAGCTATTTCCTGGGTTGGCTGATTCGTTAATTGTCTTAGTTTTACAAATGCCCTCATAATCTGAATATTAACCTGTGCTGCTTTTTCACTGTTTAAAGCACTCGATAGCATTAAAACCCCATGCTCAGTGAAAGCATAGGGTAATTTTCTTCTTCCTCCCCAACTTGAAGTTCCAAATTGGAACTTCAAGTTATTCCATTCTTCATTAGTGAGTTGAAACATAAAATCATCCGGGAAACGGCTAATATTGCGTTTTACAGCTTTATTTAAATTTCTTGTTTCTACTTCGTATAATTGAGCCAAATCACTATCAATCATGACCTTCTGGCCGCGGATTATGAAGATTCTGTTTTCTATTATTTGTATTGGTATTAAGGTATTGCTCATACAACCACCTTCCACACCGCTACTATCACCAGGTTAACCAGCGCCAGCGGCAGCAAAAACTTCCAGCTGAAAGCCATAAGCTGGTCAGCGCGCAACCTCGGCAGGGTTGCGCGTATCCACATTATCGTAAAAATAATTGCATAAGTCTTCATAACAAGCCAGAAAGCCTGCTCTATATGTATTAGCACCGGTATCTGCGTTAAGTAAAAACCCAATGGCGAGGTATAACCGCCTAAAAATAGCGTTACAATCAATACACTGATTATAAACAGGGCTGAATATTCGGCAAGAAAGAACAGCGCAAACTTCATACCGGAATATTCTGTGTTATAACCGCTTACCAGCTCGCTCTCAGCCTCCGGCAGGTCAAAGGGAATCCTGTTAACCTCAGCAATAGAGCATATGAACAACACCACAAAACCGATAAAAGCAGGCCATATATTCCAGTTAAATAATCCGCCCGCCTGGGCCTTAACTATATCAAGCATATTAAGGCTGCCTGCCAGCACCGCAATCCCCAGGACAGAGATTACAAGAGGTATTTCGTAGCTGATAGCCTGGGCAGCAGAGCGCATACCGCCGAGCAGGGAGTATTTATTGTTGCTGGACCAACCTGCAAGTACTATTCCGACTGTGGTTACAGATGATAGAGCAAATACTAAAAACAACCCTACGGCAAGGTTTATAGCGATAAAATGTTCCGTAAACGGTATTAAACCGTATATTACCATCACAGGAGCAAACACTATTATAGGCGCCAGAGTAAAAAGCAGTTTATTAGCCTGGCATGACATAATGTCCTCTTTGAATAACAGCTTAATAGCATCCGCAAACGTTTGCAGCCAGCCGCCGGGTCCTACCCTGTTCGGGCCTTTCCTTATGGTAAGCCAGGCAAGCACTTTTCTCTCCATTAAAACAAGGAATATAACAACAAATACAAGTAATGCGGCAACCCCTATAAATGGCACGACCGGCCAGAACACTATGAATAAATCATTTAAGTTGAAATTCATCTGTCCACCTCCGGCAATACAACGTCAAGGCTGCCGAAAATCGGCATTAAATCCGAATAATTCTTGTCTTTAACCAGCTCAGGCAATACCTGGACTGAAGAAAACGATGGAGTTCTCCATTTTACCCTGTAAGGGTTTGTTGACCCGTCGCTAACAATGTAGCACATTACCATGCCCCTTGGCGCTTCGACCATGGCTGTAGCCTCACCCGCCGGGGGCTTGAACACAACCGGGTTAACTTTCTTGCCGGCTAACCGCGTATCAAAACCGCAATACCGGCAGTCCTGTTTGTCGCAGCCGCAATTAACCCTTTTTACCCTTAATTTTTCAGGGATACCACCGGGCAAAAGCTCAATTGCCCGCTCTATCAGCCTGGTTGACTCCCTCATTTCGGCTATCCTGACCATATACCTGTCATAACTGTCGCCAGAATCGGCAACACAGACTTTAAAATCCAGTTCTTCATATACTGAATAGGGACCGGTCTTTCTTAAATCAAGCTCAACGCCTGATGCCCTGATGTTTGCCCCTGTTATAGCATAGTCTATGGCTAGCTCCGGGCTCATAATTCCTATGCCTTTTGTTCTTTCAAGGAATATGGGATTTTTTGTTATAATAGCCTCGTATTCATCGAACAATGCGGGCATTTTTTTGCACAATTCAAGGGCTTTAGCTATCCAACCCTCGGGAAAATCCTTTTTAACCCCGCCAAAAGTATAAAAATTGTACATCATACGCTGGCCCGTGAGCTGTTCAAGTAGGTTTATTATTTCTTCCCGCTCCCTGAACACGTAAAAAAGCGGGGAGGTTGCGCCTAAGTCGAGTAAAAATGAGCCTAACCACAATAAATGAGAGGCAATCCTGTTGAATTCCATGGTGATTAGCCTTATGTACTCGGCTCTTTTCGGTACACTAAGCCCGGCAAGCTGCTCTACCGCGTAACAATATGCCCCCTGGTAGAAAAAGGCGGACAGGTAATCAACCCTGTCAACCATAGGCGAATAACGGGTATAAGTCCTTGATTCAGCCAATTTTTCCTTGCCCCTGTGCAAATACCCTATAACAGGCTCAGTATCCCTTATTATTTCGCCTTCCAGGGTCATTACTAACCGCAAAACCCCGTGAGTGCTGGGATGCTGCGGTCCGACGTTTATAAGCATATCTTTTTTAACGGGATTTTTTATCATCTTTCGTTCCAGCAAAGCCTTTCGTCGTTATTAACATAGTTTTTCCTCAGGGGGTGGCCCTTCCAGTCACAGGGGAGAAGTATTCTCCTCATATCAGGATGATTTAAGAAATTTATCCCGAACATATCGTATGTTTCGCGCTCGTGCCAGTTTGCCGCTGAATATAAACCGCTCAGGGACTCTATTTCAGGATTGGTCTTACTTAATTTTGTTTTTAATATCAGCTTTTTATGCGTTTTTGTCGAGTAAAAGTGGTATACAAGCTCGTAATACTCAAGTTTGTCCACCCCGCTGACAGAAATTAGCAGATTAAACTCGTTTTTCAGAGGGGCAGCAGTTTCTATAAGGTTTTCGGGTTTTATTTCAATTACTTGCAACTTTTTGTATCCCCCAGTGAATTACCTCAAACTCAGGATTACTCAATAAAATTTCGCTGTCGCAGCTATCCTGGCAGGTTACTCTTGGCTTATGCGCCTCAAGGTATTGCTTTCTATCAGCCAGGGACTCTGTTCGCATTTTTTCCTGGAGCTTTATAAGGGCATCCAGCAATGCTTCCGGCCTCGGCGGGCAGCCGGGCAGATATACATCTACCGGCACAAGCCTGTCAACGCCCCTTACCACTGAGTATGAGTCATTTTCATACATGCCGCCGGTAACACAGCATGCTCCCATTGCTATTACATATTTGGGCTCAGGCATTTGTTCATATAGCCTTATAAGGGCCGGGGCCATTTTATGGGTTACTGTCCCGGCAGTTATCATAAGGTCGGACTGCCTGGGAGTAGCCCGGAAAACCTCTGAGCCGAAGCGCGCAATGTCAAAGCTGGCTGCACTGGTTGATATCATTTCTATTCCGCAGCAGGATGTGGCAAAAGTAAGCGGCCAGATTGAATTTGACCTTGCCCAGTTATATACAGTATCAATAGCAGTAAGTATTATGCGCATTAATCTCACTCCTTGATATACTGCTCCCAAATTAAATTTCAGATTTTTACAGTCAATGCCTAGAGCAGTATAGGCGAAGCGGGAGTGATGAATTTTTGAAAATCCGGCTTTGCCGGTTTTCAAAAATTCAAACTCATTCATGTATATAAATTTATCTCAAAAATATTTATATATCAAATGGGTGGTTTTATGGCATCCGGGGCTTTACTTTTGCTTTGCTAACCATAAATCATAAATGCTCAGCCCTAAAGGGGCAAGATATTCTTCTTTTAGTATTTTCCCGGGATGGCAGGGGTCATGCATTTCCATCCCACCTCAGCGCATCTTTTTTCCAGGCATAAACCAGGCCAATAACTAAAATACCTATGAAAATTAACGCTTCCGCCAGCGCAAAAAGCCCGAGTTCATCATATGCCACAGCCCACGGGAAAAGAAAAACCGCTTCTATATCAAAAATTAAGAATAAAAGCGCATAAAGGTAGTACTTTACATCAAATTGAATCCTGGAGTCTCCAAAAGGGTTCATGCCGCACTCATAAGGTTTTTCCTTAAGGAAACCCGGGGCTTTAGGCTGGACAATCCAGCTCATAACCAGCGCGGCACACGCAAAGAATAATGAAAACCCTATGAAAGCCGCTAATATACCATATCCCTGAATATACATTTTATTACTTTATCTCGCTCCATAATAAAAATTTATCTTAAAAGCATTTATATATCAACATTTTAATTAACACCTTTACACAAAATAGTCACACAGGTATCGCCGTATTTTTTAGCTTTATAAACCTCAAAAATTTCATCAATATTTATTTCAATCCTGCAATCATGTTCAATTACTATAAATCCCCTGTCATTAAGTATTTCGTACTCTTTTATTTTTTCTAAAACGGTTTTATAAAGTCCTGAGCTATACGGCGGGTCAATAAATATAAGGTCAAATCTTTCTCTATTTAACCTTTTAAGTACTTTCAGGGCATCGCCAATAATAATAGTCGGGTTTTCCTCTGCGATTGCCAGGTTTTGTTTAAGAAATTTCGCGACTTCAAGATTTTTTTCTACACAAATAACCTGTTTTGCCCCGCGGCTCAGTGCCTCCAATCCCATAATCCCGCTGCCTGAGAAAAGGTCGAGTACTTTCATGCCTTTTATGTCAATCATGTTAAAAATACTTTCCCTGATTTTTGAAGAAGTTGGCCTTACTAGGGCTTTAGGGGTTTTTAACTTTCGTCCCTTATATTTTCCTGTGGTTATTATCATTTATTTATTTACCAGCTAAATGAATTTTAGAGCCTAAAACCGCAAAAAGGTCCTTTAATTCCTCGGATAAATCATTTTTATTTTTTATATAACCGGCAAGTAAACGGGCAAATTCAACTTTTTTAAAGTCACCGAATCCCTTTTGCCTGTATAAATCTGACAAAACCTGTGCTTTATGCTTTTTACCGGCGATTTCAGAAATATTTATCCTGCCTGTTAATCTGTAATAGTCGTTTACAGCCCTGCATATAAGCTCATCCGGCAGGATATCCTCAAATTCCCCCTTTGAAATTACGTAAGCATCATCAGTGCCCCTTAATATATCAATATTTGACTCAATTAACCTCTCAGCGTCAGCGTCAAAAATCATGAATACAGGTATGTTTATTTCCTGCGATATTTTTTTATATAGCCTTAACAGCCTGTTCTTACCGCCTGATGATATTACTTTTATCCCGCTTTCCTTAAAATCAATGCCTGCAACTTTTGAAAAAACCGGTAACAGTATTTTTTCGGTAATTCCCTCTGCGAGTATAATTAATTTAATGTTTTGTAAATTTTTAAGCAACTTTTCGAACCTTTTGGTTTTTATAATTATAGCAGGAAGTCAGTCAGGAATATGAGTGAATTTATAAACATAAACCCGGAACCTCATGTGAAATCCCATCAGGGCAATGCCGTTAACTTTGGAGTGCCTGTCAGTTATGTTGAGGCTAAAACAAATCATAAGCCTGACTATGGAAGGGATATGCTCGATTATGGAAACCCCGCATATAACCAGATTGACGCAAGGAAAAACGCTTATTTACTCTCCAAACTCTCAAACAACCTTGACTCTGAGGGAAAAATAGTTTTATATAACCTGCTAAAAACCGGGAAGCTCTTTGCCAGGGACGCTTATGACGGCTCTTCAACCCTTGAAAACCTTTACAGGATAATAAATGAACCAAGACTGACATTCCTTGACCCTAAGGATATTGTAAAGGAAACAATAAAAACACTGGCTGACCCCTATATAATAACCCAGAATTTTGGTTATATTCCTGAAAGCATCACTGCCGGCACCGATTTTGTCAACTTTGCAAAGGGCCATACCTGCCCGGCCGCCAGTATAGAATTTGACCTTGCCGACAGAAAGCCCGCCGAGTTCGTAAGGTATATAGAGGGTCTAACCAGTCCCCAGAGAAGCGTGAAAACAGAAATTAAGTATTCCGACCTGCTTCCTGACAGGCTCGAAGCAATGAAAGTCATGATTGAGCAGAAAACTGACTTTAAGTTCCTTGGCTGGGACAGCGCTGAAGTAACCATCAGGCCTGATGAAAACGCTTATTTAAGGGCAAAGATACAGGAAGACTACAGAGTACCGAATTCAAGGTCAATGATTGACGTTCTTATGCAGTCTGCTTTTATGGAGCTGGGCAGCCGGGGCACTTATGACTCCCTGACAGATGAAAGGTCAAGGGATACAGGGGACGGAAGGGGCTTAAACCAGTTTGAAATCGCTTTTGTAGAGTCTATAGTGGACGGGGAAAGCCAAAAAGTCCCCATAGTTTACATGGAATTGGATGATGAGGCAACTAAAATCCTGCGATACACATTTTCCCCGGAAACAACAAAAAAACACCTGACTGACGCCCTTGATAAAGGCCATAATATAATAACAGGTTTCCTCACTAATATAGACGATTACGGAAATGTCATAACACCTGACGGGCATGAAATAATGCTGACGGGTTATGAGTATGACCGGAGCGGAAAATTATGGTTTAAGTATAATGACACTGATGATGGGGATTATTTTGCACCTTCCTGGCTGGAGGCAGACAAGTTCATACCAACCATTCACCACGCTAACGTGCCTGTCAGTGTATTAAACGAAGGCCTGGCATAGGTTATGGCCTGGAAAAATTGCTCGAAGCTATCAGTGTAATAAAATTTTTCCTGTTCTTACCGCTCCTTGTATAATTGCCCTGGGCCAGACTTGAACTGGCACGAGGTTTAAGCCTCACCGGATTTTAAGTCCGACGCGTCTACCATTCCGCCACCAGGGCCTGTTAAATAGTTGCAGCGGGCAGATGCTTAAAATTAATATATAATAAAAAGTTTTTTTAGTCCACATTCAACCCTTTTTGTTATAAGATTATAAATAAGCATGAATGCTGACACTAAAAAAACAGTCAATCCCCTGGAACAGCCCCTGAAAGGGGTTATAGAAATGCCGCCTGATAAGTCCGTATCCCACAGGGCGGCCATTTTTGGCGCGCTGGTAAAAGAACCTGTTTTAATAAATAATTTTTCTGCTGGCGCTGATTGCAAAAGCACCCTGAGCGTACTGGAACAGCTCGGCGTTGAGGTAAGTTCCCGCTCGGGAAAAATCCTGGTTATCTCAAATAAAAACGGCTTTAAGCAGCCCTATAATGTCCTTGACGCAGGGAATTCGGGAACGACAATGCGGCTCATGGCCGGGGTGCTGGCCGGCTCAAACATTACCTGCACGATTACGGGCGATGAAAGCCTTAAAAAACGGCCCATGTCAAGAATAATAAAGCCTTTGAGGCTTATGGGCGCTGATATACAGGCGGAAGATAATAACACAAAAGCCCCGATTGGCATTAAAGGTTCTAATCTGAAGGGAATCATATATAATTCCCCGGTTGCCAGCGCGCAGGTAAAGTCCTGCGTACTGCTGGCGGGCCTGCACGCTGAAGGCAAAACAGCCCTGAGCGAGCCTTTTAAGTCAAGAGACCACACTGAAAGGCTCTTAAGCTACCTGGGGGCAGATATTAAAACCGAAAATAACAAGGTAATAATCCAAAAATCCGGGTTATCCCCCGAACCAATATCAATCCCCGGGGATATTTCCTCCGCGGCGTTTTTTATGGTCGCAGCAAGCATCGTGCCCGGCTCAGAGATAGTTATCCGGAACGTTGGGCTAAACCCGACAAGGACCGGGATTATAGATGTCCTGAGGAAAATGAACGCCGAAATGGAAATCTTAAATAAAAGAACCGAATGCAATGAGGAAATAGGGGATATAAAGGTCAGCCATTCGGATTTAAAGGCTATAGATATAAAAAAGGAAATGATTCCAAATATAATAGACGAACTGCCGATTATTGCAATAGCCGCAACACAAGCAGAGGGCATGACAATCGTAAGGGAGGCTGAGGAGTTAAGGCATAAGGAGTCAGACAGGATTAAAGCGATTTGCACTGAGCTGAAAAAACTCGGGGCTGATATAGAAGAAGCGGTTGACGGGTTTGTAATTAACGGGAAATCAAAATTAAGGGGAAACTGCGTTCTGGAAACCTATCATGACCATAGAATAGCAATGAGCGCTTATGTGGCAGGGCTTGTTTCGCTAAAGCCCGTGCAAATCAACGGGTTCGACTGGGTAAACATATCATTCCCGGGTTTTACAGAGGTTTTTGGGGAAATTTCAAATTAATAACGCACAATACAGCCAAAAGCACTATTTTATCCGGGAAAAATTTGTGTTATAAAAAAACTTATGGAAGAGGAGAAACAAAAAGACAAAGATACCTTGATTCCGGTCATACCAATGAGGGATATAGTTATATACCCCCAAATGATGGCGCCTGTCTTTATTTCAAGGAAAAAATCGCTTATCGCCATTGAAAACGCCGTCTTAACCGAAAGCCACCATGTGGTGCTGGTCGCGCAAAAAGACCCCACAATTGAAGAGCCGGACATTAAGGACCTGTATGAATACGGCATGCTGGTAAAAGTTGTCCAGCTCCTTAAATTTCCGGACGGCAGCGTAAAGGCCCTGGTTGACGGGCTAAAACGGGTTCAAACCGGGGAAATTACGATTGAGGAAGATATTCTAAAAGGCCATTACAGGGTTTTACAGGAAATGAGGGTAGAAACAGAAGAAACCAAGGCGCTTCTTAATCTTACAGTAGAAAAATTCAAGGAATACATAAGGAAAACAACTAAAATAAACGCTGAGAGCTTTGTATCACTTGAAGAAATAAAGGATGCGGGCAAGTTATCCGATATAATCGCCACGTATTTATCGGTTGATTTATCTGAAAAGCAGAAGATACTTGAAATTTTAAATACCTATGAACGGCTTGAATACGTAAGCAAGCTGCTTTCAAGGGAAATAGAACTGCTGGGCATAGAAGAGGCGCTACAGGAAAAGGTAAGGTACAAACTCGGCAAATCCCAGAAAGAATACCTTTTAAGGGAAAAATTAAAAGCAATTAAAGAGGAGCTTGGCGGTGAAGAGGGCATGGATGAAGTAGAGGAAATGCTTCAAAGGATTGAATCGGCTAATATCCCCAAATATGTAAAGGATAGCCTCATCAAGGAAGTGAATAAACTCAACAGAATGCCTTTTTATACTGCTGAAACCTCTGTTATACGCACCTATGTTGAAACCGTGCTTGACCTGCCCTGGGAAAAGAGGTCTGATGACAGGTTTGACCTGGAAGAGGCAAAAAATATCCTCGACAATGACCACTACGGGCTTGAAGACCCAAAAGAGAGAATCCTGGAGTTTCTTGCGGTAAAAAAACTGTCCCAATCCCCCCAGGCAACAATAATTTGTTTTGTAGGGCCTCCGGGTGTGGGGAAAACATCGCTTGCAAGGTCGATAGCGCGCAGCCTTAACAGGAATTTTGCCCAGGTGAGCCTCGGCGGGATTAACGATGAGTCTGAAATAAGAGGCCACAGAAGGACCTACATAGGCTCAATGCCCGGAAGGATAATAAGGGCCGTCCAGAATGCGGGAACTAAAAACCCCGTCATACTGCTTGATGAAATAGAAAAAATGCTCCCGAGCCATATGGGGGACCCTACCGCTGCAATGCTTGAGGTGCTCGACCCCGTGCAGAATTCACATTTTACCGACCATTACCTTGATATGGAATATGATTTATCCGAAGTTTTCTTTATAGCAACCGCAAACAGCATTGACAGGCTGTTTAAGCCCCTGAGGGACAGGCTTGAAGTGATTAACCTCCCCGGGTATACAGAGGAGGAAAAACTTAATATTGCTTATAAATACCTGATTCCCCGCCAGCTCGAAGCAAACGGGATAAAGCCGGAACAGCTTGAGTTTGACGAGGATTCCGTGAAGGAAATAATCAATAAATACACAAGGGAAGCCGGGGTCCGGGAGCTGGAAAGACATATTGCAAAGGCGTGCAGGAAAGCAGCGGTAGAAATCGTTAAAAACCCCGAAACAACAATAAAACTCGAACATGAAAACCTGACCGATTACCTGGGAGCTTACAAATACGTAAGGGCGGCAGCGGAAAAAGAGCCGCAAATCGGCCTTGTGCACGGACTGGCCTGGACAGAGGTCGGGGGCGAGCTGCTGGAAATCGAAGCCAGCATCATGCCCGGCAAAGGCAGGCTAAACCTTACGGGAAGGCTCGGTGAGGTAATGAAGGAGTCGGCACAGACAGGTTTTAGCTATATAAGAAGCAATTATGACAGGCTCGGTTTGTCTGAGGATATCCAGGACAAATATGACGTCCATATCCATGCCCCGGAAGGCGCAACCCCAAAGGAAGGGCCTAGTGCCGGGATTGCCCTTACCCTGGCTATGATTAGCGCTTTTACAAAGCGGCCTGTGAGGTCTGATACGGCAATGACCGGGGAAATCACTCTGAGAGGCCGGGTATTGTCAATCGGGGGGCTCAAGGAAAAGTGTATTGCAGCACTCAGAAACGGCATTACAGATATAATCATCCCTAAAATGAATGAGAAAGATATTATAGAGTTTCCGGACTATCTTAAAAACCAGATTAACTTTAAGCTGGTGGAAGATTTTAATGAAGTGCTGGATTGCGCGCTTTTGTAGGGAATGAGCTTATAAAATACCGCTTTTTTAAAAAACTGTATTTTACAAGAATTATGTTATACCGACTTAAATAAATAATTTTAAAAAGAAACAAAAATCCTTTAAATCTGTCTAATAAAACAAACAGAAGAGAGGGATTTTAAAATGAGCAGAAAAGGTTTAAACGTAAAGAGAACCTGGGGTGGAAAAGAAAAAATACAGAAATTAATCAAGCAAGAAAAAAATGTACGAGTAAAAGAAAGGCTACAAGCCATTTTGTGGAGGTTAAAAGGCGAAACATACACTCAAATAGCTAAAAATCTTAAAACTGACTGGATGGATTCCTTTGTTGTGTCAGCATTTTTAAAGGAATTATCAGCGTATTACCCTGATAAAAAGCATTTTGTTATTGCAGACAATGTTGCATACCATAAAAGTCAAGGAGGCAAGGACTTTCCTCTTCCTGAAAACATTGAATTGTTTTTTTTGCCTGCATATTCGCCTGATTTAAACCCTATTGAAAGGCTGTGGAAATACTTTAAAGACGAGTTCTTGAACAATTCATTGTTTTTAAAACCCTTGCTAAAATTAAAGCGACAGTTTACGAAGGATTGAAAACTATTCTTAATTCTCACGATTTGGTCAAAAGTATTTGTTCATATTCCGAATGACTTTTTATGATTGGTTTAGATGATACTGTTTCCAATAAAATTATCAAGGCGTTTATAAGGATGAGTCATAACTGCCTGATTTCAGGTAATCCGCTAACTTCTTGATGTTCTCATCGTCCCTTGCCCCGGGGTTATGCCTGAAAAGGTTTTCCAGCACAAGCTCAGCCTCGTTGAGCCGGTTATTCTCAATCAAAAAATACGCGTAATTATTTGCAGAAGCTATATTGCCGGGCTCTAAACCAACCAGCTTCTTGAATATATTCCCCGCCTCAGCGGTGTTGCCCAGTTCCTTATGCACCAGCGCAAGGTTTTCAAGGGCTTTTGTATAGGAAGGGTCAATTTCCAGGGCTTTTTCAAGGCTTATGCGGGCAAGGTCGTATTTTTCCTGGTCATAATAGGCTTTGCCCAGGTGCACCCAGCTCAATACATTATTCGGGTATTTTTCAGTGTATTCTATTGCTTCCCGTAATTTTTTATCGAGCAGTTCATCGGTTGGGCCGAGCAGTTTTTCATTTTTAGCGGAGTTTTCCGCAACTTTTTCACCAGGGTCAAAATTGGACATATGAGGGTCAAGCGTATAAAGAAGCGATAAAGTATTTTTATCCCTCTGTGAAAGCCCCCTGGCATCATTAACCGAGGCGTACATAATATCTGACTCATTGCTGCTGTGCCCCCTTATGCCGAGCGCATGGCCAAGTTCGTGCAGTGCTGTGGTGTACAGGCTATCGTGGGGGATAAATTTTACTTCGTAATAATCAAGTATATGCCCTCTTATATAAGGGGTTGCAAGCCCCGTAATATAGCCTTTGCCGGTTTTCTTGAGGATTTCGCCGACAAAGTAAACCCGAACATTTGCCTCTTCCGGGCTTTCAGTAAGTTTACAACTGATGAGGTTATTGCCCGCGCTGTTTATCCAGGTATCCATTGCCCGCTTAACCTCTGTATAGTAGGAATCCTTATACCCAGCAAGCCCCATGGGACGCTCTATATATAATTTTATGGGCATTTTTTCCGAATTCCACCTTGTGACCTTTCCCCCTTCCAGGGCGTTTTCTATGTAATTATCACCGGATTTAAAGTAAATTTTAGGGTTAATGCCTGTTTTTATCCCCGAATTTATATCAAGACCCCTTTCCGCCAGCTTGAATTTTTCAATATCCGCAATGCCGGTTATGGCGAGTCTGGCTTCATGGCTGAGGGGCGATATTTCTGTTATTTTTTCATACTGCTTGCGGGCATTATCGAAATCCTTGAGCATGGTAAGTGTCCTGGCGTAATAATAGCGACACTGCAAGTGATGGGGGTGGTTTTTTACGGCCTGTTTCAGGTAGCGACCGGCTTTTTCATATTCCGCATCGCTAAAGGCTTTCTTACCGGCTTCATAGTACTCATAAGCCGGGCATGAACTCGCAAACACAAGGGATAAGGTCATTAACAGCAATAATTTTTTAAAAATCATACTATTATATTCGGTTTAATTCCTGTATGCTTTGAATGGAATTTTCCATGGCACTCAGCACTGTGGCTGAATATACATAAACACTTTTAAATAATTTTTCCTCAACTCTGAGGTTATTCAGGATAATCACCCTGTCCATAAGGTTTTCTGTCCTGTAATCCCTTGTATAAAGCCATAACTCACCCTGGAGGCAATTTTGCAGCAGCGAGTTGCCGATTATACGGTCTCTTAAATCATTGAATTTTTGCTTTAACTCGTCAATACCATTATAACCGGGCGGTATGGCATCATCTTTTTCCAGTGACTCAATGGTGTTTTTAACCTCGTTTAAAACTAACGCCGTTTTTTCGTTGATTTGCCTTATTTCCGGGATTGTTCCGTAAACCTCATTTGTAACCTTTTCCATGCATTCCGTCCAGGCTGCGGAGGTTTTTGCGGATATATCGGCAATTACACGGCTAACATCAGCATCCTGCCTCTGCAGGCCCCCGGTAAACGTGTCAAAATCAACATACTCCATTCCATTTATATACGCTCCCCTTTTTGAGGTGTTTATAACCCTGCAAAGCCCGGTTTCCTCCTCCAGTATTTCCTCAAACTGCCTGATGAACAGCAGGTAGTCGTCTCTTGTCGGAATGGGGTTTCCGTTTATATCATTCACGTATTCTATTTTTTTACCGGAAGATATTACATCGTCCAGCTTTAGGCAGCCTTTTTCATCTATTTCAAGCGCCTCCCCGGAAGCATAAGTCTTGTTGCCCGGGAAAGCCAAATCCAGCCCGGTAAACGCTATGGTCCTGAACCCAAGGGCCATAGCTATAAAGTAATTTATTATTGAAATACTGCTTGCAGAGCGGAAACTTCCCGGGTTAAGCCCTGAACTTTTCTGGAACAAACCGGTAAAATGCTCGGTTTCCGTTAAGTATAAAATTTTATTCCTTGCTTTTAGCCGGGACATCCTGCTGTCGGTTTTTGAGGTAATAATAATATTTATGTTTTCAATTTCCCGCTCCGCGCCTTTAGTCTGGTGGTTCATGTTCCTGGCGTCGGCAAATGTGGCAAAATCCGGGATAATATCATTCTCAACAAGTATTTTTAATGCCTTTCCCACGGCGATTATAACGAATTTGTCCCTGTTACCCTTAATTTTTTCGATATTTTCCCCTAAGCTCGGCCCTGCCGAAATAACCAGGGCGGTCTTATCGGCAAAAACATCCCTGAAAAACCCCAACGGCCTGAAATCAAAGAGTCCGGGCAGGTTATTTATAAAGTTTACGGTCCAGGATAGCGAAAGTTTAAATATTGTATTAACATCAGAGGATTTTTCCTCCATGACTTTTACAATCCTGCTTGTCAAATCCTCAAGCTCGTCCTTTGCGAGTGATGCATAGGCCGGGAGGAAGAGGAATTCAGTCCTGTCGCCCTTGAGGTAGTCTGATTTTAGCCTGGCGATTAAGTCCCTGACGTTATCT
>JANQGS010000018.1 GCA_028277195.1 Candidatus Gastranaerophilales bacterium | reverse complement strand
CAGTAAGCATTGCCGGTTGTGTCCAGGCCGCAGGTATGGGTATATCCGGCAGATATTTGAGAAAAAGTATGCCCTCCAACTACTGCTTCAGGTGTGCCTGTTCTATATGGCGAGTCATCACCCTCTCCCAGCTGGCCATAGCCATTATTACCCCAGCAGTATGCGTCTCCCGGAGCAGATTCTTCACTGCATTCCACTGTCCCTGCTATATCGCAGGCAGTGTTAATTTCATCATTATTACAGCAGGCATCGCCCACCGCAGCAACAATATTACTGTTTTCCAGTCCATACCAGGGTTTTGTTAAATCAATTATACGCATCCTGCCGATTAAGCCATTGCTTTTTGCCAGTTTAAGGTAATAATCAAGGTCATAAACTGAGCTGGCTATGTCACACTTATCGTAATCTTTTTTACAGGAACTGACAAAGTAATAACAGGCCTGCTGGCCCCCTTCATCGCAGGATTGCCTTAAAACCTTCCTCGCATAGGTCTGCTCGGTTGAGCTGCCGTGGTCCGCAAAGTAAACAAGGGTATTATAAGCGTTCATTTTTTTATGACTGGCGAATTTTATCGCTCTCTGGCAGGCTGTGGAATTTAAGTCCCCCAGTTCAGATTTTATACATTTTACCGAGTTGTTTTCAAAGTTCTGATTTAATTTTTTCTCGGTTACAAAAGGCATTGTCGCCACAGCGAGTATGGCTGTTATCGCTGTAACAGTCAGTGCTTCCAGGAGAGAAAAACCTCGTTTCCGGCTTAAATTATTTGCGCTCATATACCTTCCACCTTATCCTTATAATATTTAATAATAATTAATTATGATTTTATCAAGCGAGGGCACATTGGTGTCATGGGTTGTTTCCAGGTCAATGGCAAAATCAAGCGTGCCGTTTGTTGAAATATCGCAGCCTGCCATGTAGCTTTCTATTTCAGTATAATCATTTGCCGCGTCCGTGGCTGAGAAATCATATGTGCTAACATCACTTGTTACTTCTGTGGATGCGCAGTTTGCCCCGGTCAGTTTATGCCAGGTACTCCTGCCGTCAAACGATACCAGCCATTTTATATCAGTATCGGAGGGTGTTGTCTGGGTTATATCAATGCTAACCACTGTACTTGCCTCGCTCACCTGGTTTGTGTCGGTTGTGGTGATGTAATACCTGCTATCTGCAGTCAGGCCGGCTAAGTCATCCAGGCCGAAAAATACTCCCGGGTCAAGAGTACTTACTGTTATAGAACTCGTATAATTATCTAAATCGATTGATTGGGTGTTAAAGGTCTTGCTCTGGCTGCTGGTGCTCAAGCTGATAGACTCCGGGTCATAAGAATAATTATTCCAGGTAAGAGATATATTATCGGTCTGGGTATCGGACATTTTTATAATAAAGCTCTCTGTAGTGCCTATATAACCGTTAATAAAAAGGCTTCCGTTATTATTCCCTGTTATTGCGTAGCCGGTATCATTTCCTGTTGTCCCCATACCCCTCACCCACTCCAGGTCGCCTGTTGATGAATTTACCTTGGCTACGTATGCGTCCTCTCCTCCAAAGGTTTCGGAAGAATACGCATGTTGGCCCGTAATGTATACATTATCGCTATTATCAATAAATATAGCCCCAAAATTGCGGTCAGTACCGGTGTCGCCCAGGTTCTTTTTCCACTGGACTACGCCTGAGCTGTTAAATTTAATAAAATAAATAGAGAAATTATTACTATCATGAGCACCCTGTAACGCATACAAATTATCATTGCTGTCCACTGCAATAGGACCCCCATAACAAGAATCATTCATTGTGTAGTCCCACAGTATGGAAAGAGAGGAATTCAGTTTTAAAAACAGGCTGCCGGCTATAGATTTATTCTCCCTCATAGATATATATAAATTACCTGAACTATCAATAGCCATATTAACACGCGAAGTAAAAGTGCTGC
The DNA here is from genome assembly GCA_028277195.1 of Candidatus Gastranaerophilales bacterium. GTDB lineage: Bacteria > Cyanobacteriota > Vampirovibrionia > Gastranaerophilales > UBA9971 > JANQGS01. Next base: position 2,094 of record JANQGS010000018.1, on the reverse strand, counting down.
CTACGTTAATTTCTGTTTGCGCCTGTATATTACCGTCAGTATCAAGCCTCATTATCCTCAAATCAGGGTCATTATAACCTGCTATATATACCATATCAGAACCGGAAATATCTCTAATCGCCACTCCGAGCCTGTTCATCCCGATAACACTGTTCATCCCCCTTATCCAGATTTTGTTTCCGCTGCTATCCACTTTCCAGAGATAGCCTTCGGTTGTTCCTACATATATATTGCCTGCGCTGTCCTTGGCAAGGGAGGGAATCCAGAGACCCATATCGCTCGAAGAGTTTTCTCTTGCCCACAATAAATTACCTTCGCTGTCAAATTTTAATAACCGGGCCTTATCTGAGTCACCTGTGGAGGCTACATAAAAAGAACCGTCATCATCAACTACCATATCGTTTCCGTACCAATCATACCAGTTAAAAGTATGCGGCGAGAATTTTATGGCGAATCCTGCTACTCCCTGTTCTATCAGGGTAACCAGGCCATTATCGAATGTTGTTCCGTTTATATCATCCTCTTCGGTGAACTCGTCCCTCTGCGGGCGGTTAAAATTATATATTTTCTGGGAAATTATCTTACAGGCAATACTGTTCGGGTGTGCTGTACAGGCGGCCAGAACTTCTGTTTCGAGGTTCGACACCTGGTCTGTAAACCATTTTTTGACCTTTTTATAAATATACAGCTTGCCTTTAACGTTGCTGTTTGCATCCAGCGCAAGAAAATAGCGCAGGTCATTTGTGGACTCGGATATATCACATTTTGTATTATCCGAAGCACACTGCTCAATAAAATAATCGCAGGCTGTTTCGCTGCCTTCTGTGCACGCTTGTTTTAAAATATTCTTTGCGGCAGTAGCATAGGCTGACTCTGAGGAAAGATAAATCGCTGTTTCGCAACTGTTTCCCCTGTTATACTTGCAGTCGGCAATAGCCTGCTGGCAGTTAGCTGTAGCCGGGCTTCCGCTATCGTTTACAATGCATTTATCCGCTTCCATGTGAGTGCCGAGAGTGATTTTTTTTAAATTGACAAATGTCATACTGGCAGCCATTACTACTACTACGATTACCATTGTCACAACCATTTCTACCAGTGAAAAGCCGTTTTTATTCATAATATATAATACCTGATTAATAACTATAAACTTTTTATATTAATTATCGGTAAAAACACGTAATACTTTAATAATCTAATAAAAAGTTACAAAATTAACACAGATGTTTAAAAAAACTATAATTGAGGAATTATATAGTTATAAAAGGAAATAAGAGGTAAAGGTATATGCGCGCGAAAAAATTAATATATAATAAAAATCCCGGTTTTTCCCTAATTTGGGCAATGTTTCTTTTATCAGCAGTATCAATTACAATGGCAGCCTCTATCCCTTTTATAACGAAAAAATCCGACACTGATACCAATACCAGTAAATACACTTATGAATGCGTAGTAGGGGAAAATGCGGCTGACCCTGATTCTGTTGCCTGTACCGGGGCTATTAAAGGTTGTGCGGAAGGCATAGAAAAAGACTGTAACACCTTATTTTCTTATGCAGATACTTACCAGGCAGCCACTTATAAAATTGCAAGGGAGGTTTGTGATGATGGGGGCACAAAAGCCTGCAAGTTCCTGATGGACGAATGCGTCGCAAATACTGATAACTGCGATATAGACGGTTCAAATGACATTAGCTATTACATGAATCTTGATAAAACTGTTGAAAATGACGGCAGGGAATATATAGAGTCGCTCGGTGCGGCATATTATGACCAGGGGCTGGTTAATTTTAAGGGTAAAGCTGATAATTTATGCAATTCGGAATTCGACACCAACCAGACAATGAACACAACCGCCTGCGTTCTTTTGGGCAGGCAGGGAAAAACTCATACATATACCTTTGCGACAAACAAAAGAAAATTCTTTAATGAGGAAAACAGCACAAACGGGACAACTTTTGACAGCAATGCGATTAAGCTGGACTATGATACGCCCGAGGTGCTAGTGCATTAATTTAAAAATAATATGATATTATTTAGCAAGCACTTTCCCCTGATAAGTCCATTTGAAAACCTTTGCCTTTTTCTCATTGTAATA
>JANQGS010000013.1 GCA_028277195.1 Candidatus Gastranaerophilales bacterium | reverse complement strand
AACTGCTAACGCCTGGAGCGGTATGGCGAAGCAGGAGCGATGGATTTTGGAAAATCCGGCTTTGCCGGTTTTCCGAAATTCAAACTCATTTTAGTATATGTTATAATAATTTTTATGAAAATCGAAGCCATTAAAGAAAAACTTGTTTATTACAATGGGTTTAAAAATAACTTATGGACAGCATTGATTGCCAACACTGCCGGAATGACTTATTTGTTTATGGATTTAGAAAATCCTGCCAAGCAAATACTTTTTTACTGGGGAATTGTTGCAGAAGTTTCGATTGTAATTTTTATTGGTATTTGCATAAAAAATATTAAACGTAATATAAAAGAACTAATGGAGACAAAATAATGGACTTGCCAACTTTCTTAATTTCATTAATGTACATTTCAATTATCGCTCTGTTGATATACGGCATCAAAAACGGGCTTGACGATTTAAAGGAAATGCAGTAACCTGCTAACCCGCCTCAAAATCCCCGTCAGCCAGCCCGTAATTCGCGGCATAATATGACCTGGAGAACCTGACCCCCTGCCTGACAAGTATCTCGTCACGCTCGGCCAGCGTTTTGTTAACCTCTTCCTCCGCAAACATGGAAAACCCGGGAATTTCGCCCGTGTTGAAATTAATCTCCCAAATCCACCTTATAAGCTGGTTATGAGTACGCTCAACTATCTTTTTGTCCGAATAGACAATATCCTCACGAACTCCCGCATGCACCTTGCCCAGGGCATAAGAGCCCGAGCCCCTCTGAGCGCCGTCAGTGGTAAGCGTCTGGCCTAAAATAGCCTTGGAAATAGAGTGGTCGCAGGCATTGATAAGGTTTTCGTACAAACTGGAGTGTGAAGTTTTTGCGCTCGGCTCAATAAATTCCAGCTTCGCGTCATCGGAAATAACCGCCACAGCATCAGTTACCATAGCCTCAAGCTGGTCTTTCATCCCCTCCCGCTCGGAATCCATTGTATGCCGGGGCAATTTGCCTATTATATAAGGCATACCGTACTTCTCGGTGAACGTAACCCACCACTTGAAGCCGGATTTCTTGAAAGTAACCGGCCAGAAGCACGAGGATAAAACCCTGTCGCCATAGGGATTATAGTTTTTATTATGTATATCGTTGTATGTGGGGGTTAAAAACTTCCGCTCAGGCAACTCCTCTCCCTCAAGGCAATTGTTAAGGGTGGAAAACCTGAGTTTACCGTTCTTGTCAAACATAAACCACTCCTGGTTCTTTGGCAAAAGCTGTACCGGCAGGATATAATCCCCGATTTTGTCCCATATAACCTCAATCGGCTGGTACCCGAACATCGGCGCGTTAAGTATAGCCGAGTTAACCGCGTCAATGTCAAGGTCATTATAGAGGTCCTGAATGAGTTTGGCCTGTTTTGACTTAACCCTGCCGCGGTCTATTTCCCACAAGAGGCTCATAGTGCCCGCTTTTCTGGAGTTAACGCAAGCCCTGACCTGAGAGTCGGCCATTAACTGCCTGTAAGCGGAGATGTCGCGGCCCGAGTTAAGGAGTATTTCATCCGGGTCGGGCAAATAGCCCATTACCAGGCTTAAATCAAGATTTTCGCGCCTGGCGAGCTCCTGGCCTAGTGTAGGCGGTGTTTCACGGTAATAACGTTTTTGCGGTTGCGGTTTTTTAAAGAAATTAAGTAGTTTCATGTATGTACCTCAAAATGTGATTATATTTGCAAACTTAAAAACAGCCTTATAAGGCTGTCTTTATCAATTTTATCTTTATCCTTCTTAGGCCAAACCTATAAAATTGTATAGATAATTACATTCGTATCTATAAAAAAATTATTACCTTTCATGAAGTTCTTCTCTTGAATGCTTAACGATATTTTTAACTTTTAAAGGAGAGGAATATATTTTTGCAAATCTGTTTTTAATCGGCGAAGGTCCTTTTTTATTTTTCTGTGCCAATTTTTCAAGAAAAGAAATAACTTTCTGAGTGTCGTTTTCAGAAATATTATTTATTAATTCATAAATCTTACTTTTAGGAGCGCTCATAGTACGACCTTATATTGCTGTAATAATTATTTTACCATAATTTATAGTTTCCTCAATCCCCCCGGCAACCCGCGAAGCGCGGTCAGGTCGGATATATAACCTTACCGTTCTTTAAAACATCCTCAAAAAAACCGCTTTCGTCATTCTCCCGCTCAATTAAAACAGGTTCAATCCGGCTGTCTACGCCTCTTCTTAATTTATACAGCTCGTGGAATTTATTCCAGTAATCATCTCCCGCATTATCATATATAACCGCAATATCAATATCACTGTCCTCTCCCGCCGCCCCCCTGGCGCAAGAGCCGTACAATACAATCATTTTAGGGCGCAGGTTGGCAACTACCAGTTCAGAATATTGTTTTACCCTGTCTATGACTTCGTTATAATCCATTTGAAAAGTCTAGCCGGTATTGAAACTTACTCATAAGTAGTTTTCTCCTTATGGAGATAATTTTAAATGAATACAGGGCAAATGTCCATTAATCCCCCCCGGCAACCCGCGAAACGCGGTCGATTTTGTCATAAATCAGGGAAAATATCCGACCCTGTTAGTTGAAAAATCTTATCTAAACCCTTTTTAAGCTGTTTATAGTATTCCGGACTTATATAAACACCTGCTGTTAATGACGCAATAAGTAAAAGCCTTGTATAGACCTCTTCACTGTCTAATCTTTCTATAATTTCTTTTTGAGTATTATGTTGCCAGTCAATCTCGTCCAGAGAATTCAAATCTATAATAAATGTTGGGGTCCACTCTGATTTACTTGTTGTATCCGGCAGTTTTTTATATGCGGGTAAATTCCAGTGTATTGAATCTAACTTCTCCCGGGGTATTTTTAATTCCTGAAATCCGGAGTTATAAGAATAGTTTATTTTATTTCTGGTATTCGAAAAATCGAAATCAATATCAAAAATATTTTGAATTTTTGAATCCCAAACATCTGAATTTAAATATTCATTATTAAAAAATAAGTTTCTGAATTGCGACCAAATGATTTTATGAGAACTATTTCGTCTAGGTTTGTTTTTAAGAATAAATTTATCGTTTATTGAATTATATCCGGTTATTAAACTGCCTCCTATATAACGACCCTGAAAAAATATTAAACTCGAAATACCAAAAAAAGAAGTATAATACAATAAAATCCTTGCAGATGTTATATTGTCTTTTTC
>JANQGS010000236.1 GCA_028277195.1 Candidatus Gastranaerophilales bacterium | reverse complement strand
GATGTTGTAAACAACCTCAGGGAGAGAAAGTCTATTATTTTAAACCTGCATCTTCTTGATGCTGAGCAATCCCAGAGGGTAGTGGATTTTGTTTCCGGTGCAACGCATGCCCTGGACGGAAACCAGCAGCGTATAGGCGAGGGCGTATTTATTTTCACCCCGCACAACATATGCATTTCCAGCGAAACAGAAAAAGCAAGGGTTATAAAAGAAGCCTTCTGGAACCAGGCGTAGGGGAGGCGGATAATTTCCTGCCGGGAGGGGAGCAGGAGTTAATCCTGTTGTGCAGGTTTATACTTAAATTCAATTCCTTTATTGACTAAATAAATTGCAGCATTCAGTTCAGCTAATTTTTGCAATTTTTCAGAACTTAATTTTTCACTACTAATAGGTAAATCTGCCTTATCTCCATCTTTTGCTTCACCAATACAAGCAAATTCTCTAAAACAATCATTTATAATATTATTTTGAGCTGGTCCTAAAGTAAAAATAGCTGATTCCATTTTTCAATCCTCATTTTACTAATACATTTTCTTAAACGCCCCTAAAAATAAAAATTGCCTTTCTATTACAAATAATTTACAAAATATAGCACCCGGCAGGGCACTAACGTGCCTATCATAATTGGCTGGCTGGCGGGGGGCGGGGAGGGTGTTGTTTGCGGGGGCTCCGCCCCCCCCGCATGCCCTCGTTCATTTTAAAGGTGGGCAAAATTCTTTGCCCACCCTACGGACTACTTCCTTTCTATCGGAGAATCAGTAAACTTTTTTAAGGTCTCAATAATATTCATAATAACTCCTTGAAGTTTCATTCTTGCAACCATAATATAACAAAAAAACCGAACCTCAATCGATTCGGCTTTTTTTAATTATAGTACCTGGCAGCTAGCCCGGGCGGTCTCCCACCGAGTATTATCACCGCAAACAATCTTTATACTGCCTGGTCGGCTGCGAAGCGGGAGCGATGTCAAGCCCAAAGCTCGGGCTTTGCCCGGCTGTAGGGCTTGCAAGCTCATTCTTGCAGATGAAGGGCTCCGATTTTTTGATTGAGTATCAAAAAAATGGAGGCAGGTGCTCTCCTATCGGGTGGTCCAAAAGCAATTTAGCCCAGCCATGAATTCCAACAGCCTTCTCTTAAAATTTCTGCTAGTTTTTTATTTGAGCCTTTATCATTAACACTAATATCTTTTCTAATCGGCTCACTAAAACGGGGAATATTTTCTCCCAATACACTTAGTGTAGGTGTTTTAGTATGAGCGCCTTTAACTGTCATTGTTACTTTTGCGTCATCGCCACTTGAGCGTTCAAATAGATATACATACTTCATTACATCAGGATCAGTTAAAAGATTTATTACTTTACCATTTTGTTTTGGATTATTACTGTAAAACCGGTTGTAACGCTATTAATCATTTTTTATTCTCCTTGTTAAAACAAAAAAAGAGCTGGATTTTTCAACCCAACTCTCTTTTAAATATAGTACCTGGCAACGAGCTATCTTCCCGGGCGGTCTCCCACCGAGTATTGTCGCCGCAAACAGTCTTTACTGCCGTGTTCGGGATGGGAACGGGTGTTATCCTGCCGCTTGGTCACCAGGAGTTTTACATCCTGTCAAGGTTTGCACCTTGAGAGCTACATAGTAAGTAATTGTCATTCCGGGCTTGACCCAAGGACTCCGTTTTTTTGATTGAGTATCAAAAAAATGGAGGTCATGAGATACTGAATCAAGTTCAGGATGACGTTTTTAGTAAATAACAATGCGCTAGGAAAAGCCCTCGTCCTATTAGTACCAGTCAGCTGCATGTGTTGCCACACTTATACTTCTGGCCTATCAACCGGATTTTCTTCCCGGGGACTTACCTGGTTAACCCAGTGAGAGAACTCATCTCGCGGTGGGCTTCGTACTTATATGCTTTCAGCACTTATCCGCTCCGAACACGGCTACCCGGCGTTTACCCCTGGCGGGATA
>JANQGS010000127.1 GCA_028277195.1 Candidatus Gastranaerophilales bacterium | reverse complement strand
GGCCTTTAACCTCAATCAGGGCGGGAGGGTGGGCCGATTTTGAAGAATTTTAATTTTTGGGGTGCTAGGTTGTTACAGCAATATAATAATATTAAGTTTTGTTAAATAATTCAATGTTTTTGCCCGGATTATGCAAATCTTTAAAATATATTGTTTTTATATATATAGCTAATAAATAATATATCGGGGGACTATTTATGAGCAGTGAATTAGCAAGAAAAGTAGATTTTTCAGGAGATTTATCCTCCAGCTTAGGAACGTATAACCTTTTGAACCAGAGCAGGGCAAGTTGGGAAAAACAATATGTCGATGCATTAAGGCATTTTGGCCTGGATTATTCTGCTTCTGGTTTCGATTCAAGTATCTTTGATACATCATCATCTTCTTCTTCTTCAACGAGCAGCAGCTCCGGTAAGGATATAGAAATCCTGCTAAACGAGTCTTTTAATGATTCCGGTGTAGTGGAGGAAGAAATAATAATAGAAGAAACCGTCACGCTTGACCCGGCTGAAAGTGCGAAAAACAAAGCCTGCAAGAAATATGTTGAAAAAGTACTGGCTAACCCTGAACACCCTCAATATAGAACAGTAAAAGCATTTGACTATTCAGACGATGATTATGATTATCAGAAAAAGGCAGAGAACGCTGTTAACTCTTATGCTAAAGACCCTAATGACAAAGACGCGAAAATGCAGGTTACCAAGATGCTGCACGCAAGCGCCCGTGCAGAACAGGATGCAATGTTTGATGATTAATAAATAGTAACTTGAGTCGCTAAAATTTTGTTATTATGTAATTAGCAATTCGAGTTAAATAAATGAAATTATTAAAAAACCTGTATAATGAAATAGATTTTTTTCTCAGGAAAAATATAAAATTTACAAGGAAAATCAGGACAAACAAAGAACAGGCTGGAAGCCCCCACGTCCGGGAGTGGCTGGAAAGCAATATCAGCGTTGACAAAGACAATATAAAAATCCTGGATATCGGCTCAAAAAACTGGTTTTATGTGCGTGAGCTGTATAATTTTTTTAAATATAACAATTTTGAAAAGGAAATATGGCTGGATGGTATAGAAATAGATGCTTACAGGGTTTATACCGACTTCCACGCCAGGTATGATTACGCGATGCATTATTCCGCGGGATTAAAAAATTGCCGGTATATTGCCGGGGATTTCCTGGGGCATTATGATAAATATGACTATATAACCTGGTTTTACCCCTTTGTTACGGAGTTTCCCCTGCTGGAGTGGGGCTTGCCCCTGAGCACGTTCAAGCCGCTTGAGATGCTCGGGCATGCATTTGCCTCTCTCAACCCGGGCGGTATAATCATAATAAAGAACCTTAATGAAAAAGAGTATGCCATTCAGGGAAACTTATTTAAGGAATTGGGCATACCCTGCAAAAAGGAGCCGAAATGCCTCATAACAATAAGTCAAAATTTATACTAACGGCAAGATGCCCGGATACAACGGGTATATCAGCAAGCGTATTCAACTATATAAGTGACAACGACGGGTTTATTACCTCTACTTCAAATTACGGTGACCCTTCCACCGGCAGGTTTTTTATAAGGGTGGTATTTACGGGAGTAGGGCCAAAAATGGGGGAAATCGGGAATTTGCGCTCTAAATTCCGGCCAATTGCCGATAAATTCTCTATGCAGTGGGAGATATCCGATTATAACCGCAAACCCCGGGTGCTGATAGCGGTATCAAAATTCGGGCACTGCCTTATAGACCTTCTCCACAAGACAAAAACCGGGCAGATACCCATGGAAATAGCCGGCATAGTGTCTAATCATCCTGATATGAAGGGAATGGCCGAGTGGTACGGGGTTGGTTATTTTCATTTTCCCGTAACTCCCGGTACAAAGCCGCAGCAGGAAAAGAAGATACTTAACCTCATTGATGAGCTGGGGGTTGAGCTTATGGTTCTGGCCCGTTACATGCAGATATTATCCCCCTCAATGTGCGAGGCCCTCTCTGGGAAATGCATAAACATACACCATTCGTTCCTGCCGAGCTTTAAAGGGGCAATGCCTTACTCGCAGGCGCACAGCCGCGGGGTTAAAATAGTGGGGGCGACGGCCCATTACGTTACGCCGGACCTGGACGAGGGGCCTATCATTGAGCAGGCGGTCGAGCGGGTTGACCATAACTTTAGCGTTGAGGATATAGCCTCTACGGTAAGGGACCTGGAGACCCTGACTCTTTCACGGGCGGTAAGGTGGCATGTGGAGAAGAGGATTTTGCTCAACAGCGGTAAAACGGTAGTTTTTAGGTAGCTTTATTTAAATAAGCATGCGGGTAAAAATACTCTTCCCTGAACCCGAGCCTTCTGTACATATTGATAGCGGGGTAGTTATCAGTGTCAACTGTGGCGTTAATTTCCTTGAAGTGAAAATTTTTTTCGCCGATTAATTTTGCAAACCCGCCAATCACGCTCTTTAAGAGCAATTTCCCCATTCCTTTATTTCTTTCGTCTTTTCTTAGCGCTATAAGCGGAATGTTTATTTTGTCCTCTGTTGCCATTACGGCAAGGCAGAACCCCTCAAGCGTTTCATCACGCAGCAGCAGCCTGCCCTGGAACGGGAGGAATGAGCCGTACCGGTTGGTCAAAATCATTTCAAGCACATCTTCAGAGCCTTTTTTTGTGAGAAAGCGCGGGTCAAAGTTTGCGTTTTTGGTATTTTTAAAAGCCAGGTTTATTAATTCAACCGTCTGTTCCCTGTATTTTTCATCCCATACGGAGAGCCTGCTCTCACCGAACGGGGCGTCCGGGGAATTTTTCAGGACACGGTAGGAAACGGGGTCCTGAAAATCAAACTTAACTATTGATTGCCCCACAAACTTAAAGCCCAGGGGGGAAAGAGCCTTTACGCTGTTTTCCTGGATGCCGAGCATTGGGTAGCTTATTCGGTCAAACTCCCCGCGGTTTATAAGGGCTTGCAAAAGAGGGGCTTTTTTATCGGAATGCACTGCGTTTACTTCGATTACGGTTGACCCGGGAGATTTTAACCGGGAGTAAATTAATATACCTTCCGGCTCGCCATCCTCAAGCAAAACCAGGCCTTCAAGATTTTTACTGTCAACGGCAAGGGTAAAACTCTCAAAATCTATAGGAACGCTCTGGTATTTGTAATCCGTTAATGCCCTGTCCCTGAAATTTTCGTATAAGGGTTTTATTTTCCGGTAATTTTCAGGTTTTATTTGTTCGATTGCTTGCATTTTATTATGTTACTAAATTTATGCCGTATCCGCAATTATAAGGATAGAGTAAAATTCTCAGTTAAAATTTTTCAGGCATACACCCCTTGCATAAATACTGTCCGGCCCGTCCCTGTCCAGTATACTCTCAGGCAGCTCATTGTCCTTTAGCTTAAAAACAAGGAAATCCGCGTCCCCGCCCGGTTCAATACTGCCTGTAACCCCCTCCAACCCCAGCATACGGGCCGGGTTAACCGTGAGTATTTTCATTATTTCCATAAAGCCCGCATTGCCCCTGTCCCTTAAAAACCTTGCTTCATGCAGGATATTAAGGTCATGGTTGCTGAACCTGCTGTCAGTGCCAAGCCCTATCCTGCCGGTATTGCCGGTTATTTCAAGGGTTTTTCCGTGTAAAAACAGGTTACTTCTGGGGCAGTGGGCTATATTGTAATGCCTCGCTTCATCAAAATCCAGCTGGCATAAATGGGCAGCTATGAGGTTATCAAAAGCCCTGACCTTGTGGGGTTTAAAGGGTTTAAACCCCACAAATTCGTGCAGTTTGTCTATGCCTGAGGGCAAGCCCCGCAGCCATTCGGCTTCATCAGCGGACTCCGCCAGGTGTGTATGGAGCAAAACACCTGTCCCGACAAGTTTCTGCCACAATAAGGGATGGACATTATACGGAGAATGAGGGGAAATGCCAAGATTTGAGGTGTTGTACTTTTCAAGGCATTTCATAAGGCGCTTAAACTCCCTGTTGCTTCTTTCCTCAGTGTCAGCAAAGGTTTCCAAAAACACATAGCTCTTTATTCCCGCATCTTCAAAAACCTCAATGAATTCCTCCTCCATTCCAAGGTTAACCGCAAGGGTAACGCCTGATTTAACCGTTTCATCCAGGCCATTTTGCAGGGAGTTTATTTTTTTTTGCGTATCCCACGTTGAGTATTGTTGAATTAAGCTGATTATCCAGTCGGGGAAGTTCTTTTTATTGCTTTTTTCCAGGTCCGTATACTGCAAATGGGTGTGGAAATTAATAAACCCCGGCGTAATCAGTGCCCTGCCGTGGTCAATGACCTCACAGTCGGCTAACCGGTCTGTAAACCGGCCTTTATCAACGAACAGGGAGCTGTTTTCCGCTATTTTATCCTTTATAAGTATATATTTTGCTTTATGAGCAACTGCCATGTGTTTTTAATTTCCGTTATACCCGTCAGTTTTCAAGGCTAGCGCCTGCAGGAAATCATTCCTGTTATTGTTCAGTATAGCGGGACCGTGGTTTTTCATAAAGCTGATAAATGATGTTGATGGGTCATCCTCCATATGCTTGCCTTGCTGGAGGGCAATGGCCCTGAGTTCTCTTTCCCTGTCTTCATTGGTGTTTTTGTTGTTCAGCAGGGGTATGCTTATTCCAAGAGCTGCTATTGAGTATCTCAACTCTTCGGCGCTTCTTACGGAGCTAGATGTTCTACGGAGCTAGATGTTGCATATTCCAAACTCTGGGTTGGAGCGCGTCATGCGCCAGCTCGACGGCGACTTCAAGCGCGGCAACACCACGGCCGCGACCGAGCACCTCAAAGACCTCCACGATGCAGTGCGCGGCGTGCGCAGCGAGATCGCGCTCGGGAGCGGTACGC
>JANQGS010000102.1 GCA_028277195.1 Candidatus Gastranaerophilales bacterium | reverse complement strand
ATATGTCTATATCGTTCATTATGGAACCCCCATTAGTTGCTACCTAATAGGGGTTTTCGCTCATTTATGAATTTTTTTCAAATAATTAGCAACTCAAGTTATTAACACCTTTTTTTTTAAAATTTATAACTACAATTTATTTAATTAATTGATTATTAAGATTAACATTTATATTAAGCAAAATATTATTACACAGTTTACTAATTATTTAGAATTAAATATGGGTAAAATACAGGGTTGAGGAAAGAAAGCTAAAAGACCGAAATAGCAATAAAAATAAAATTATATTTTTAGAAAAATTTTACAATATGAAAGCGAGGTTGATTTAAAATAAATCTTTATTTCTTAACCAATCAAAATGCCTTTAATTGCCTTTTTCAAGTAAAATAAAAACAGCAAACCGGAAAAACAAATGTTTCTTAACAGAATTAAAGAAGATATTGACACTATATTTGAAAAAGACCCTGCGGCTAACTGCTTGCTGGAGGTCATTTGCTGCTATCCTGGCCTGCATGCCCTGTTACTCCACAGGATAGCCCATAAATTACACGGGTGGGGAATTCCCTGTTTCCCAAGGTTTATTTCTAATGTTTCAAGGTTTTTAACCGGTATAGAAATACACCCTGGCGTTGTAATAGGAAAAAAATTTTTTATAGACCACGGGATGGGCGTAGTAATAGGAGAAACTGCCATCATAGGAGACAATGTCCTTGTTTATCAGGGGGTAACGCTCGGGGGAACAGGTAAAGAAACCGGAAAAAGGCACCCTACAATCGGGGACAATGTTGTTTTCGGTTCAGGCTCAAAAGTTTTAGGCAATATAACCGTAGGGAACAATGTAAGAGTAGGCGCAGGTTCGGTTGTAGTATCAGATGTGCCGGATGACTCAACAGTAGTAGGCATTCCCGGAAGGGTAATCATGCACAAAGGCCGTAAAATTCACCAGCTCCAGCATAATGTCATCCCTGACCCGATTAAGGATGCTTTACACAATCTCACCTATGAGATAAAGGACCTGAAAAAAGTGTTTAAAAAGGAGGTTGGGGTTTCAGACGACGCATTTGAGGAATTTGAGGAAGGCGGCGGGATTTAATAAGTTACTTTGTTACCTGATTACGTGGATGCCAAACTCCGCGCAATATGTTATTATGGTCTATATTACTAAAAACAAACAATCATCCTGCTTATGAGTGAAGCCCCGATTTTAAGAGTTTTATTTGCCTTTTTTATTTGTTTTTTTGGGTATTTGTCCGCTGAAGCCGATGTGCGGCATGTAAAAACAATAAAATGGCCGGGCAATAAGCCTGCCATTGTTAACATAATAACTGTTACACCCGGGAAAAACGTTTTAATTAAGCCTACTTACGGGGATTATTCATTGAGCTCGGTTAAAAACGTAAAGGAATTTGTTAACGGGGAAAACGCCACGGCAGGTGTAAACGCCTCTTTTTTCAAGCCTGATATCGGCGCGCCGCTGGGGGTTTCTATTATAGACAATGAAATTTTGACCGGTCCTATTTATAACAGGGTAGTTTTCGGGATTACCCGGGATAACAGGTTTTTAATGGATAAAGTCGATATAGCGGGCTATATAAAAATAGGAAAGGACCTTGACTTAAACCTTATTAACTACAACCAGCCGGTATTTAGCGGGTTTGGCTATACTGTTTTTACTGACAGGTGGGGAGAGAAAACCCCTGATACCTCAGAGGATTTTTGTCATGTGGTTGTGATTAATAAAAAAATAGAGCTCATAAAACAAAGCAGTGTCAGCATCCCCAAAGAGGGCTATGTGCTTGTAGGACCGAGATGGCTGATAAAGGGGCGTGTTAACAAGGGTGAGAGGGTGTCATATAATTTCCGGCTCCTGCCCTTAGGCTGGGACAGGGTTAAATATGCCATAGGGGGCGGGCCGTACCTTGTTAAAAACGGGCAGGTATTTATTGACAGGCAGAGGTTTACAGATAAATTCCTCTGGAAAAAAGAACCCCGAACAGCTATCGGCTATACAAAAGATGACAAAATTATTATAGTTACGGTTGACGGAAGGAAAAAAGGCGTTACCGAGGGAGCTACATTGCCTGAGCTGGCCGAAATTATGCTGGAACTCGGGTGTTATAACGCCATGAACCTGGACGGGGGTTCTTCCACCCAAATGGTGTATAATGGTAAACTGGTAAACCTCCCCACGGTAGAAGGCGGGGGAAAGGTAACCAATGCGCTTTTAGTGTTTGTCAAAAATCAACATGAATGAGAAATTTAATATATACCTGCAATTACTCAAAGAGTTCAACCGGCACACCAACCTCGTAAGCTCCACTGACAGGGAAACCGTTATATCAAAGCACTTTATGGACTCCCTGGCCATAAAAAGGCTTTCAGGCATTATAGACTTCAATGCCCGGCTTAGTTTGATTGACATAGGGATTGGCGGGGGCTTTCCCGGCGTCCCGATTATTATTGAATACCCGAATTTTACGTTATGTGCCGTTGATTCCGTAAATAAAAAATTAGACTTTATAAGGTTACTTTCATCTCACCTCAATCTTTATAACAGGCTGGAAATTATTCACGCAAGGGCTGAGGAGCTGGCAAGAAAACCCGGGAAAAGGGAAAATTTCGACATAGCCCTGAGCAGGGCCGTGGCAAAAATGAATGTTATAGCTGAATACTGCCTGCCTTTTGTCAGGGTCGGGGGTTATTTTGTGGCTTATAAGGCCAAAAACATTGAACAGGAGCTGGAAATGGCACAAAAAGCCATTTCAACCCTTGGAGGGGAAGTTGCCTTAACTGTTCCCTACACCCTAAATTCCTCTCCTCGCCGTCCTTTAGGGTGTAGGGAACAGTTAAGGCAACTTCCCCTCCAAGGGTTGAAATGGCTTTTT
>JANQGS010000274.1 GCA_028277195.1 Candidatus Gastranaerophilales bacterium | reverse complement strand
CGTTAATGTCCGGATACCGCAGTTCCTCCAAAAAATAAAAGAAGGCAACCTTGAGGAAGCAGGCCGCATTATCCGTGAAACCAACTACCTGCCATCGGTGTGCGGGAGGGTGTGCCCGCAGGAAAAGCAGTGCGAGGGCAACTGCGTGCTCGGCATTAGGGGAGAACCCGTTAATATAGGTGCTTTGGAAAGATATATCGGTGATTTGACTTCGCCTGTGATAGAAAAGGCAACTGACACCGGCAAAAAAATCGCCATAATAGGCTCAGGCTGTGCGGGGATGAGCGCAGCCGCCGACCTGGCAAAACAGGGCCATAAAGTAACTGTTTTTGAGGCCCTGCACGCCCTGGGCGGGGTATTAAGGTATGGTATCCCCTCTTTCAGGCTGCCCGGGGAAGTACTTGAGCGCGAAATTGATTTCCTTAAAAAACTTGGCGTGGAGTTTGTTGCAAATGTCTTGATAGGCAAGTCGCTTACTTTGCAGGACCTTTTTGAAGAGGGATATGATGCCGTCTTTATCAGCAGCGGGGCTGGTTTGCCCAAATTGCTCAACATAAAGGGCGAAAACCTGAATAATGTTTACTCGGCCAATGAGTTCTTAACACGTGTCAACCTCATGAAAGCCGGGCGTGGCCAGTCTCCTACACCTATTAACCCCGGCAAAAAGGCCATTGTAACAGGCGGCGGCAATGTTGCTATGGACGCCGCGAGAGTGGCGAAAAGAATCGGCATTGATGAAGTTATTATAGCTTATCGGCGCTCAGAGGCTGAATTGCCGGCCAGGAAAGCTGAAATCCGCCATGCAAGGGAAGAAGGCATAAAGTTTTTAATGCTGCACTCACCCGTGGAAATCCTTGGAAATGGCCGGGAAGTAACCGGTATAAAGCTGCAGGTTATGGAGCTGGGCGAGCCTGACGGGTCAGGCAGGAGAAAGCCTGTTCCAGTTGAGGGCAAAACAGTTGATGTTGACGCTGATACGGTTATTGTGGCCCTGGGCACGACCCCTAACCCTATTATTCCCCGCTCGGCAAAAGAGCTTGAGCTGGATAAAAAGGGTTATATTATTATCAATCCTGACACAGGCGAAACTTCTATCCCGGGGGTCTGGGCAGGCGGTGATATAGCCCCTTACGGCGAGTCCACCGCCATTAACGCAATGGGTGCAGGCAAGCGCGCTGCAAAGGCTATTAACGAGCGGCTTAATAGTTCACCGCCCCGTCCCTGAGTATCCTGGCCGTGCAGCCGCTCCGGCTCAATTTTGGATGATTCCGCAGCTTCAGGTATTTTTACCGTTTTGGTGGTGTCAACAAAACGTTCTAAAGTATTATTATGCCTACAATATAAAGCTCCAAATATTTTGAGAGTTGACTACATTAACAGAACTGTTATCGTATGTTTCCAAAAACTTAGACGGGGTTTTGATTTTCGCCTTTTCACTGTATTTAAACTCAAATCCGTCAAGCTGGCCGGAGTGTTCTTCAATATAATCGACCTCTTGACCTGAATACATACGCCAGAAATATTTGTTAACAAACCGTCCCTTTGCCTGGTTATATTTTAGCCTTTCAATTATACAGAAATTTTCCCATAAAGCTCCTGTATCAGCCCTTTTATCAAGGGTATTGAAGTTTTCAATGATTGAATTCCTTATGCCTAAATCATAAAAATAAACCTTCCGGGATTTTCCAATTTCTTTTCTTAAATTCCTGCTAAATGACCGCAGAGAAAAAACAATAAAGCATTTTTCGAGCAAATCTATGTATTTACTTACTGTTTGCCTGCTAATTTCCAGTTGTTGACCTATTTCGCTAAATGAAACCTCATTGCCTACTTGTAAAGCCAATAATTTCAATAAATCCAGCAATACTTTTGAGTTCTTAATATTGTCAAAAGTTAAAATATCTTTATATAAATATTTGCTTGCGATATCATCAAGCTCTTTTATGGCATCAGCCTCTGATAAACCATAGACAGAGGGATAGGTGCCAAAACGCAATATATTTTCTAATTTCCCGGAAATAGTAAATAAATCCTGCCGTGTTTTTATTTCAGATATAGAAAGCGGGTATAATTTGAACTCTCTGGCCCTTCCAACCAAAGGCTCACCTATTTTATTAACCAGATCAAAGCTGCTGGAGCCGGTTGCGATTATTTGAATTTCAGGGTATGTGTCAACTATTAATTTTAAAGTTAATCCGATATTATCAATATTTTGCGCCTCATCCAAGACTACAAAGTTATAATCCCCCAAAAAATCTTTTAACGCCAATTCATTTGTAGTTTCAATCTTGGATTTAACGGCCAGGGATTCACAGTTAAGATATAACACCTTTTTTCCTTGAGCTTCCTGTTCTTTAAGTATTTCTTTGGATAAGGTCGTTTTTCCTGTCCTTCTGGCTCCATAAATAACAATAACTTTGCCTTTGTATAATACGTCCATTATATGTTTCTTAATACTTCTTTCAAACATAGTAAGCCTTTCAATAAAATAGAAATATCAAATTCATTTTTATCGGTAAATTTATAACTGTAATTTCAATTTTATCACTTTTAATCTATTACTGCAATTTCTTCTTAATATTTCCAAATTGCATATCGTTCATTTTTTCAACTTGACCCGGGGGCTCAAGCGAAGCGGGAGTAAAACCCGGTCGCACTCATTAATCAGGTAGACTTTTTTAGACCCCTAATAATTCACTGCCCCGTCCCTGAGAACCCTTGCAGTGCAGCCGAGGCCGCCGCCGGGGTCCTGATCACCTCCTGCGGTATCATCAGGGTCACAATGAGGTGTACCGTCGGCTGC
>JANQGS010000247.1 GCA_028277195.1 Candidatus Gastranaerophilales bacterium | reverse complement strand
TGCGGATGTGGGACTCCTTGGCATGCCAAATGCGGGCAAGTCTACGCTGATTAGCACAATAAGCGCCGCAAAACCGAAAATTGCCGATTACCCCTTTACTACACTTGTTCCTAACCTTGGAATAGTTAAAAAACCTGATGGAGGAGGGATGGTAGTCGCTGATATTCCCGGGCTCATTGAAGGGGCAAGCCGGGGGGCCGGACTGGGGCATGAATTCCTCCGCCACGTCGAAAGAACTCGCATTTTAGTGCATATGCTCGATGTGCTTGAGGATGACCCCGTAAAAAATTTCCGCATTATTAACAGGGAACTGGAAAAACACGGTGGCAGGCTTACTGAAATACCTCAGGCGGTTGTCCTGAACAAAATCGACGCTTCAAATTCCGTAAAGGTCGATATGTTAAAAGAAGAATTCAATAGCCCGGGCTATGATGTTTTTGCCGTATCGGCCGCAACCGGCCAGGGCACGGCCGAACTGGTAAATTACTTAATAAAAAAAATCGGGGAAATTCCCGGGCCGGGCTTTAGTATAGAGGTGCAGGAAGATGACATTGCCTTTAACCATGATGACAGTGATTTTTCCATTTTTAAGGAAAAAGGCATGTTTATAGTGGCCGGGGGCAAGGTTGAAAGGCTGGTAAGCGTGACTGATGCCAGGAACAGGGAATCAGTTCACCGGTTTGAAAATATTTTAAAGGCAATGGGTGTGTTCAAAGCCCTGAAATCCGTAGGCATAAAAGACGGCGATATAGTGAAGATAAGGGGTTATGAGTTTGAATACTATGCAGAGGACTAAAGAGTAACTGTCCGGATGTCAGTTAAATTAAGGCTTCGTGAGGCATTCTTAGCTTTATATTGATATTTTACAGGGAATGTATGATAATTATTATGCAATTTAGCATGGCTTAGTAGCTCAGGTGGTCAGAGCGCGTGGCTCATACCCGCGAGGTCGCTGGTTCGAACCCAGCCTAAGCCAGTTTTTATTTTAAGTTCGCATACTATTATGAAATACTTAATACTACCCTGCTTAATTTTAATGCTTTTTATAACCGGGTGCGCAAAAAAGCCTGAAAAAACCGTAATTAAATTTATGAGTTGGGGCTCAAAATCCGAGGTCAATATAATAACCCCCCTGATAAAAGAGTTTGAGGCAAAAAACCCGGATATAAAAATACAATTCATACATACTCCGGAAAATTATTTCCAAAAATTGCATTTACTGGCAGCTTCCGGCCTAACCCCTGATGTTGTGTTTGTAAATAATATTTATGGGGCGCTTTATGCTGAGAACAATATTTTTATGGATTTGAAAAAATTTTTTTCAGAAGAAAAACACTTTCACAAGATAGCCCTGCAGGCACTAACCGCTAATAATATGCTCTATGCAGTGCCCAGGGATGTTTCAAATCTCGTAATTTATTACAATAAGGATATTTTTGACCGGAACAATGTCCCATATCCTCAAGAGAACTGGACTTTTGACGAATTTTTACAAACCTGCAAAAAATTGACAGACAGCAATACCCTGGGAATAAGTTTCCGGGAAGAGCCTCTTTTCTGGCTGCCCTACCTCTGGAGTAACGGGGGAGGGTTTATCAGCCGGGATTTAAAAAAAATTGAACTAAACAAGCCCGAGTCAATACAGGCTATTCAGTTTTACTCTGACTTAAGGAACAAATACCGCGTAGCTCCTACCAGAAGCCAGGCTGGCAGCGCAACCATGGCCCAGCTGTTTATGCGGGGCAAACTGGCCATGCATCTCAGCGGAAGATGGTTTATGCCTATTTATTCCAGGGAAATAAAATTCAATTGGGGCATAGCAAGGTTTCCAACCGGAAAAGCCGGGTCAGTTGTTGGTTGCGACTCTTCCGGTTGGGCAATAAGCTCGTCAACGACTTGCCCTAATGAAGCCTGGCGTTTCGTGAAGTTTATGTCATCAAAAAGTTCCATTGAAAAATTCACCGCAAGCGAGCTGATTACACCGGCAAGAGTTGATGTTAAAGACCCTGAAAAATTTTTCACGGAAGTAATAAAATATTCCATACCCACGCCTGTTACCGGGAGTTACCAGCGGCTTGTCGACATTCTTGACAATGCCCTGGAGTCGGTCTGGGCCGGCAGTATTACCGCTGAAAAAGCTCTGGATGAAAGGCTGGTAAGGGAACTGGAAGAGAACCTGTAGGTGTGTGACTTACGTGGTTTCTTATAATTTATAGTATAAAAAACCGAATTCCCCTGCCTGAAGGGTTTAAATTAAATAAACCATTTGTTATAATATATATTATAATTAAAACAATCATTTGAGTCATGAGAAAAAATATTTCCAAAAAAATACTGGATGAATTTCTGCTGGAAATGGAATCCTCAAATAAATCGAGGAATACTATTGTGAATTATCGCAGTGACATTCAAAATTTTTTAAATAAATACCCCTCGGGAATTGAAAACCTGACGGCAGAAGCCCTGCGTGAACACCTGGGCGGCCTTAGCGACAGGTCCTCAACAACCAGGGCAAGACACATAAGCAGCCTGAAAAAATTCCTCGACTGGTGTTATAAAAAAGACTTTATAACCGATAACCCTATATTGAAAATTGAGCGGGAAAAACATAAAAACTCCCCTGCGCCAAAAAAAGTTGAAAAAATCGAAATACAAAGGATTATTTCCTCTATAAACGAAAATAACCTTAAATATAAACTCATATTTACCCTGATGCTCGAAGCGGGGCTAAAGGTTTATGAGGTGCTTAACCTTGAATACGATGACATAGAGGAAAAAACCCGGACAATTTTTGTAAATTCCGAGCCCCCGAGAAGAATCCCCCTCTTTTCTTCAGAATCAATAAGGCTTTTCAGGCTATATGGCGAAAAGTTTAATATAAAAAAAGGTTTTTTATTTAAAGGAGGTGAAAAACAGGATAAAACCCTGAGTTATCAGGCTTTGAATAAATTCTGGAGAAAAAGCTGCGAAAAAATTAATCCCGGCATAAAACTTCACCAGCTGCGCGACTGCTACGCAAGGGAACTCGTCGAAAGAGGGGTTAACATCTGTATCATAAGCCAAATGCTGGGACATAAAAATCTCCAGACAACAGTTAAATATCTCTTTTAAAAACAAACAACCGGAGGCCCAGAATGATTATCGAATTTAAAGTAGATGAAAACGCAGTTGAGGCTGCCTGGCTAAAAACACTTTACGAGCTTATAGAAGAGCTGAACTGTAAGTGCAACACTTACCTTGAGGAAACGCACAATAAAAGCTATAAAAATTACCAGAGAACCAGAATCATAGAAGTTTACGGCTCTGAAACAATGGTAAGCTGGCTAAAACTCAGAATGGAGCGCTATACCCATTTTATCGGAAAGATGAGCAGCAAGCCTGAGATAAAGATAATTCCTGAGGACTAGCAGCGCTAAAACCGGCATCAGGCTCGCAAATGTCAAATACCTGGTTTAGCCTGGTCTGGTAAATAAGCTGCGAAACGTAAGGATGAAGGTTATACAGCTTAACTTCCATATCGTTGGCATTTGCAAATTTATAAACATTAATAATATGCCCAAGGCTTTTAGAGCAAATTTTCGGAATTTGCCCCATGTTTAGAAAAAATACATTATAATCATTTTCTGATAAATCTCTTAGTAATTCTTTCAGGGCCTCAATTTTCTCTTTTTGAAACACATTTTTCGGTAAATCAACAATACAATACCCTTTAAATTTTTTTAAAGACCAGTCCATAATAAAAAAAAGCTCCTCCTCCCGGAAACGACATAATTTGCTCTACAAATCTATGTTATCAGTGTTTGTGGAATAGCACAAAAAAGTTAAGTAACAGTTCAGGCTACCTTAAATTTAAAATTTTTAAAAATCGCCCGCCCACCCCTCCCTGAAGGTGGTTAAGGTGCGAAGCACCTTAACGATTTTTATATAGATTTTTAAAAATTTTATCAAAATCCTATTGAAAAATTTGGGCGGCGCAGCCGCCCATTCCA
>JANQGS010000214.1 GCA_028277195.1 Candidatus Gastranaerophilales bacterium | reverse complement strand
GCGAAACATCCTACTCAGTAAAAATAATATCAAATCGCTGAGAGCATGTATTCATCATGGTTTCCACGATTTTTACATCATTTTACTGTCAAACTACCGGGGCCGGTTAAATTATTACAGCGCCTTTGGTATCAATATCAACGTTTTTTATCAGTGCTTTAATCCCTATTTCCTGCCATATGGCGGTTAAATTTGATTTTATTTCCTCAAAACCGCTGTCTTCACGGTAAATTACCAGGACACTGGGGCCTGCCCCGCTGATTACAGTGCCCAGAACATCCGGCAGGTTTTTAAGTTCCCCTTTCATGCGGCTAAATCCTGATATTAACCTGCTCCTGTATACCTGGTGAATCCTGTCGTCAAGCGCGTACTTCATTAATTCGGGGTCTTTGGCATGAAGAGCTTCAACAAACATTGCGCTTCTTTTGAGGTTGAAAACCGCGTCTGATATATCAATTTTTTCCGGCAGTACAGACCTTGATATAGACGTTGCCAGCTCATAGTCAGGTATACACAGTATAAATTTCCACTCGCCGGGCCATTCTATTTTCCTGTAAACAATACTGCCGTCTTCTTCCGCCGAGGAAAAAATAAAACCGCCCAGCATAGCCGGGGTTATGTTATCAGGATGTCCTTCTATTTCGTTTGCTATGGACAGAAGCGCGGCCTCGTCCGCGGGATTTCCGAGCAGCCTGTTTGCCGCGAGGATACCGCCCACTATTACCGACGCGCTGCTGCCAAGCCCTTTTGCTATGGGTATATTTGCCTCAATATTTATTTTTAAACCCGGCGGTGTCTGGCCCACGTAGTTATAGAGCAGCTCAACCGCCTTATATACAATATTATTGGTATCTGTAGGGATTGTATTTACAGAGGAAGATTTTTCATTTTCCCCGGCCAGCATGTTTATTTCCAGCCCTTCATCAGGATATACAAGCTCTTCAAGGGTTACTTTATTATACATTGAAAGGGCAATTCCGAAACAGTCAAATCCCGGGCCTATATTTGCTGTTGTAGCAGGTACTTTTACAGTGATTTTCACTATTTTTTTCCGTTAAATGGGGAGCTGTTATTGAGATAGCATAAGGACTGTTAAAATATTTACCAGACCAGGAAAATCATAATTAAACCCGAAACCTTTGTCAATCATACTATTATCATCTGATTATTTATTTTTTTGAAAAATCATTATGTATTCATGCTTAAAAATATAAAACCCGCCCGCAAGTGCCCTGTAGCGCCATAAGTTATTGGTGCGGCCCTTGCCGATTTCATTGCCCTCTATGTTTTTCACGATTATTGACTTGGTTTTAAAACCGGCCTCGTTCATTTTCTGCATACAGAGGAAACTCAAAGGTACAAGCTCTCCCTTTGAGTACTTATCACCTATTATTAAGGCCGCATACCTGCCTTTTTCCAGGCAGTCATAACCGTTTCTTGCTACATCAGCGAATTTATCCAGGAATTCCTCGGTTGTCGAGCAGTTTGAGAGGTCTTTGCGCTTGTCACTGAACTTGATAATATCTGCATACGGGGGATGAAGTACTAAAAACTGCGCTTTATCAGCCCCAAACTTTTTAAGGGAATTGTTAATTTTGTCTTTTGCATCGGCAGATGTGCTGTCTGCGCATATTATATCCACAAGGTTGGTATTTATTTTTTCCTTAACCTTTTCAACAAGCTCAGGCTTTAATTCAACGCCTATGCATTTGCGCTCCCTGCTAACAGCTTCGATTGCGGATGTACCCGAGCCTAAAAACAGGTCAAGCACTATATCTTTCGGCCTCGTAAATCTTGAAAAAAGCTGCTCTGCTATCTGAGGTATAAAGTTCCCGTGGTAGTCGAACTTATGCCCGTTGTTTCTTGCCCTGGAACTAAATGTCCAGAGCGTTCCGGTTTCTATATGGCCGTATTCTTTCCAGTTATTCAGGTCAATATCATTATAATTTTTGGTTTTTTTAACTAATTGTAACTTTGGCATTATTAATCCTGTTTTTCCTCTCTCACTCAGGTTAAATATAGCGAATTACCGCATAAATTTTATCAATAATTCGGAGTATTTTATGATGATGCCATTATTTGCTCAGGAATTTTTCAAAAGCGCACAACATCCAGCCCTATATCAATTATTCCGGCTCTTGCTGTTATGGCGCTGGTAGAAATATAATCCACCCCTGAGGATGCGATATTATTAACATTTTCAAGTGTCACAGTGCCGCTGGCCTCGGTTATCGCCTGACTATTTATTAATTTCACAGCCTGTATCATATCGCCCACAGGCATATTGTCCAGCATAATTATGTCAGCGCCCGCCTCCAGGGCCTGGTTTACATCTTCAATGCTTTCTGCTTCCACTTCAATCTTTATGGTGTGAGAAATATTCCGCCTGGCTGTTGTGATAGCCTGCTTAACACTTCCGGCTATTGCAATATGGTTATCCTTTATCATAACGCAGTCATACAGCCCAAACCTGTGGGGTGAGCCCCCGCCTGTTGCCACTGAGTACTTCTCGAAAATCCTGAAATTCGGGCAGCTTTTTCTTGTATCGCATATTCTTGCCTTGTAGGGCTTTATTGCGTCCCGGAATTTAGCTGTCATTGTTGCGATTGCGCTCATCCTCTGTATAAAATTCAGTGACAGGCGCTCCCCTGTAAGTATAGAAGCCGCATTACCCGTTACAACAGCTATATCACGGCCCGCTAAAACTCTTTCCCCATCACTTACAAGGTTTTTAATATTAATATCAGGGTCCAACTCATCAAAAATCAGC
The DNA here is from genome assembly GCA_028277195.1 of Candidatus Gastranaerophilales bacterium. Lineage (GTDB taxonomy): Bacteria > Cyanobacteriota > Vampirovibrionia > Gastranaerophilales > UBA9971 > JANQGS01. Next base: position 6,580 of record JANQGS010000214.1, on the reverse strand, counting down.
CTTAAAACAGGCAGTCCGGCAACAACGCATTCCTGCCTGGCGTTGTACCTGGCTGTTATCTCTTTATTTTCGGGAATAACAGTGCTTGTAGTCAGGTCAAAAGGACCTATATCCTCTATCAGGGATTGTTTTACGAGGAATTTTACAATCGGGCTTTTAAGATAACTCATGCGGCTTTTCTGAAAAGTTCGTGGTATAGGTTATCAAGCCTTGAGTTCACCTGGTCAATTCTTAAAGAGAGCTCAGAGTTAATCTTATCGATTCTTGCTGAAAGTGTTTTGTTGGTTTCTTTAAGTTCATATTCCAGTTTTTCAAATTTATTATCAGTATTGTTTTTAAGCCTGAAATAAAAAATCAGCCCGAGAACAACAATTAGTATAACTTCAAAGATACTGGTATTTTCAAGTAATTTTAGAATAATGCTTTCCATGACAAATTCCTAGCATATATTTTCTATAATTTTATCACAGGATAAGTAGCTGTTGCAACCCTCTTCTTCCGTTTCAGGATAGTCTTCGCGAAAATGTCCGCCCCTGCTCTCTTTTCTTGAAAGAGAAGAACGTATTATTAAATCAGCTATGGTTAAAAGGTTTCTGAATTCATATTCTTCCAGATTCCTGCATTTATATGCCTGGTTAAATTCCAGCTTAAGCCTGTTTAATGTAATTAAAGCCTTTTTTAGTCCCTGCTCATCCCTTACAATGCCTGCTTTTTCCCACATTGTTTCCCTGAGTTCCCTTTTAAAGCTGTTAACATCCGGGAAGTAATCATAATGATTCTTTTCATACCGGCTGATAAGGCAATTTATTTTGCAATCAGCATCAATTGCGGCTGAGCCCTCCTGCTCGGAAAGAAGTTCTGCCAGCTCGTTTGCGACCGCCACACACTCAAGCAGTGAGTTGCTCGCCAGCCTGTTTGCCCCGTGAAATGAAGTACAGCCAGCTTCTCCCACTGCAAAAAGTCCTTTTATATCTGTTTCACCCCTGACCGAGGTTTTTATTCCTCCCATTATATAATGTGCAGCGGGTGATACAGGAATTGGCCGGTTTATTATGTCTATTCCATGCTCAAGACAGGCGTTTAATATATTTGGAAACCTTTCCCTGAGATGCGCTTCCGGGATAGAGGTTGTATCGAGCAACACGTGGTCATGTCCCTTTTCCTTCATTTCAAAGAAAATAGCCCGCGTGACCATATCCCTGGGAGCGAGGGAGTCGGTGAAAAACTCCCCGTCAATATTTTTGAGCCTTGCTCCTTCGCCTCTTACAGATTCGGAAATAAGAAATCTTGAGCCGTTTTCCTCAAAATTAAGGGCTGTCGGGTGGAACTGGATAAATTCCATATTCTGCACGGTTGCCCCGGCCCTGTATGCAAGCGCAATTCCGTCGCCGGTGGCTATTATGGGATTTGTTGTGTTGCTGTAAACCTGGCCTGCTCCGCCTGTTGCGATTATTACAGCTGAAGAGTAAATTGTTTCGTACTCTCCGGTCTGCTCATCCAGCACAATTACACCTTTGCAGGTTTTCCGGGCATCAACAAGCAGGTCAACCGCCTGTGTTTTTTTGTAAATTTTTATTTTAGGGTTGCTTTCAACCAGGGCCGACAGGGCGCGCTCAATGTTTCTTCCGGTTGCATCCCCTCCTGAGTGAAGGATTCTCCTTTTACTGTGCGCTCCTTCCAGCGTGAATTCAAGTTTCTGCCCAGGTGTTTTATCAAACTCCACGCCATATTTAATTAAGTCAGAAATAGCCTCCGCGCTTCTTTTTGAAATAAAAGCCGCAACTTCCCTATCGCTGAGGCCTGCTCCTGCTTTCAGGGTATCCTCAACGTGCAGGGCAACCGAGTCGTCCGTGTTATCAGGCAAAACCCCCACTATACCGCCCTGGGCATATCGGGAATTGCTTTCTCTAAGGTCAGACTTGGTTATTAATAAAATATCACTGTCTGATTTTTCGGAAAGTTTTATGGCTGTATAAAGCCCGGCAATGCCGCTGCCAATAATTATGTATGATTTTTGTGCAAATTTCATGTTAAATCGTAGTATACTTCAAAAATCGAGAATTTCAACTATGACTGTAGCCCTCGCAACGACAATGTTTTTGTGATATTATCTTAAACGGGTGATTTTACAAACAGGGGGTAAGACTTGTACGATGTAGCGATAATAGGAGCAGGCCCGGCAGGGATATTCTCGGCGCTGGAATTAATGAAACTAAAACCTGACTGGAAAATAGCTATTTTTGAAAAAGGGCCGGAAATAGAAAAAAGAAAATGCCCGGCAAGAGAAGGCAATAAATGCCCGCCCTGTAAAACCTGCAACCTCCTCTGCGGATGGGGCGGGGCAGGCGCTTTCAGCGACGGGAAGCTCACCCTGTCCTCTGATGTCGGGGGCAACCTCTCTGAGTATATGGAAATTTCCGAGCTTAACAGTTTAATTTCATATACCGACAATGTTTACCTTGATTACGGGGCAAACCATAAAGTGCACGGGGTTAACGGCGAGGCGGTATCGGACATTTCAGGCAGGGCAAGGCTGGCTGAGCTGAAACTCATACATTCACCAATCCGCCACATGGGCTCTGATAAATCGCTCGGTGTCCTGAAAAATATGTATGAATCCCTGAAGGAAAAAGTAGAGGTCTATTCGGCTGACCAGGCCTGTAGCCTGATAATTGAGAACAATGAGGCCAGGGGGTTTACCACTAAAAAAGGCAAAACAATAAACGCCAGGTACGTCATAGTAGCCCCGGGCAGGGAGGGCGCTGACTGGATTACACTTGAGCTGAAAAAATTCGGCATAGGTTTTAAAAATAATGCCGTAGACATCGGCGTAAGAGTAGAGCTGCCCGCATCAATAATGGAAGAGCTGACAAACAAGCTGTATGAGGTTAAATTATTGTACAATGCCCCTACTTTTGGGGATGATGTAAGAACATTTTGTATGAATCCTTATGGAGAGGTTGTTTGCGAGAATTACGAGGGCGTAACAACCGTTAACGGGCACAGCTACGCTGAGAAGAAAACCCCATACACAAATTTTGCCCTGCTTGTGAGCAAAAAATTCACCGAACCCTTTAAAGAGCCTATAGCCTACGGCCAACACATCGCAAGACTGGCCAATATGCTGGCGGGCGGGGTGCTGGTGCAGAGGTTCGGCGACCTTATGACAGGAAGGCGCTCCACCCCCGCAAAAATCGCCGACGGCACGGTTGAGCCGACATTAAAACACGCGATACCCGGTGATTTAAGCCTTGTTTTGCCTCACAGGCATCTTACGAGTATTGTGGAAATGATAAAAGCGCTGGACAGAATAGCCCCTGGAGTAGCATCCAGGTACACACTGCTTTACGGGGTGGAGGTAAAGTTCTACAGCGCAAGGGTTAAGCTCTCAAATGACCTGGAAACAGAGGGAGTAAAGAACCTTTTTGCAATTGGTGACGGCGCGGGCGTTACAAGGGGGCTTATCCAGGCGTCTGCCTCGGGCGTTCACGCGGCAAGGGTTATAAGCGGGCGCTGAAAACAGGGCACAGCTCAGTATAAATCCTTTGCACAACGTCATCCCATTCGTTTCTTTTTGCCTGGCGGAAAAGCCTGAGCGTATCGTACCAGGGGGTAGTTTCACCTTCGAGAAACCACCTGAAATCAGGCACGGTCTGCAACAATACCCAGGCGGGCCTGCCCAGTGCCCCCGCAAGGTGCGGTACGGACGTATCCACGCTTATTAACAGGTCAATATTTTCCAGGGCTGCCGCTGTATCTGAAAAATCGCTAAACTCCTCTCCCAGGTTGATTATATTTATATCCCCCGGCAGAGAACCCAGCTGCTCGGTGCCGCATCCCTTCTGGAAAGAATACACCCTGGTGTTATCAAAGCGCAGAAACGGGTAAAAACAGCTAATATGCGGCACAGACCTGTACTGGTCAACATGCAGGATGTTTTTGCACTGCCAGTTTATGCCCAGCTTAAAATAATCATTGTTAAAGTATTTTTCCCTGTAAAAACTTACCTTTTCCGGGTCTGCACCGAGATATTTCCCGGGAGAGGGGATGTTTTTCTCATTTACATTGAGGATGCCGGGTATACTCAACAAAGGTACGTGATAATCGAATTCATCAGGGGTATGCGTAATTATTTCGGCCTTAAGGTTATTATTTTTAAACAGGCCCGCCAGTTCCTTTTGGGGCTGGAATAGCACCTTTGCGCCCATAGAATCCAGCACCGGCAGGAATCTTGAGAAGTTTACGGTATCGCCGAACCCCTGCTCCCAGTATACATAAATAGTTTTCCCCTCAGGCGGCTGGCCCGTCCATACCGGCTGGCTAAATTCGCTGAGTTTTTTCCGGTAATCCCGGTTATCATTAAGCCTGTGCTGATAATACTTCCATCCTTTTTCAAAATCCTTCAGCGCAAGACAGGAAATCGACGCGTTAATATAAGCATCGTCCTTTTCAGGGGCAAGCCGGATAGCCCTCTCAAAGTACTCGATTGCCTTATCCATCCTGCGCGCGTCCCTGTGCATATTACCGATGTTATTTATTATTTCCGCCGAGCCGGGGCTTAATTCCTCGGCTTTTTTATAACATGACAGCTCTTTCCCGGGCTCATTCCTGTAATGGTATACCAGGCCCAGGTTTACATAGGCATTTACAAGGAAAGGGTTCAGCTCTATGGCTTTCAGGTAGCAGGTAAGGGCTTTTTCCAGGTTCCCGGGCTCTTTAAGCGCAAGTTTATATTTTTCATTGCCTTTATAGTCATTTCCCAGGTTATAAAACGCTTCTGCGTAGCCGGGTCTCAACTTTACAGCCTGCTCGTGGTGTTTTATCGCTTTTTGGGTTTCCCCGACGTCAAAATAAACTGTACCCAGGTTATTATGGACCTCGGGTATTTCCGGGTTTATTTTAAGGGCTTTTTCATGGCATTTAATTGCTTCATCGTATATTTTTTGCGATGAATAGAGCATGCCGAGGTTATTATAGGCTTCAAGGTTCTGCGGGTTAAGTTTTATTGCTTTCAGGTAATTATCGGTTGCGGTTTTTATGTCACCCGCGTCCCAATAGGAATTGCCCAGGCCGCTAAACGCCATGCTTAACAGCGTAATAACGGGGGGATTATTTCGGTTTTGTTGCAGAACAAGGTTATATAGCTTTTCAGCTTCCTTAATCCTGCCTGCCTTATGGTGTTCAATAGCCCGGGCTATATTTTTCTGAACTAATGCCAATTATCTCAACCCCCGAACTTGTTCCAATCCTGCCGGCACCTGCATTTATCATAGCTATAGCGGTTTTTTGGTCTTTTATTCCCCCGCTGGCTTTTACTTTTACTCCCAGGCGATTAACAGCATCATACATTAACTTTACATCTTCTATTGTTGCAGGTTTGGAGTTTTTTGTAAAACCTGTTGAGGTTTTTACAAAATCAGCCCCGGCTTCTGCTGATAGTTTGCAGGCGAGGAGCTTTTCCTCCCGGGTCAAGAGCCCTGTCTCAATTATTACTTTTAAGACCGCCGGCAGGGCCTTTATTTTCCGTATTTCATCCTTAACTGCCCCGGTGTTGCCGTCTTTTAGCGCGCCAATGTTCATAACCACATCAATTTCACCGGCGCCTGAGTCAATGCATTTTTCAGCTTCCCTTAACTTGATTTCAGGGAATGTTGAGCCGCAGGGGAAACCTACAACCGCCGCAATCTTCATATTGCTTCCCCTTAAAATCCTTGCTGCGGTTAAAACACGGCAAGGCTGCACACAAACGGCATAAAAACCGTATTCAAGCGCTTCCTCGCAAAACCCGGCTACTTCCTTTTCTGTAGCATCCTGGCAGAGCAGGGTCTGGTCAATGTACTTTGGAAGGTCATGCATTGTTTTATTATAACAAAAATTGACAGCTCACAAAATTTTTTTACATTGACTATGCTGCTAAATAGGTGCTAAATTTTTTATAGAGATATATTTTTATTCGGGCGAGTGGCGAAATGGTAGACGCGCTAGTCTTAGGAACTAGTAGGAGACCCCTGTGAGAGTTCGAATCTCTCCTCGCCCATACTCTAAAATATTATGTTCAATATCATAAACAAAAAGTTCGCAAAAAATATCCAAAAACCGGACCACATACTGAAACCGGTGGAACATGAGCTCGCCCTGCTGGAAGATATGATGCAAAAAAGCCTGTTGAGCGGCAATGTCGAGCTCGATAAAATGGTAAAATATGTGTTCAGCTCAGGCGGTAAAAGGATAAGACCCGCACTCGTGCTGCTTTTTGCAAAGGCGCTGTCCGGGGGGTATTTGCACCCGTCTCATTATGAGCTTGCTGAAGCTATTGAAATGATTCATACAGCCTCACTGCTCCATGATGACGTGATTGACGATGCTGAAACAAGGCGGGGAGTGCCTGCGGTCGGGAAAAAATGGGGAGCAAAATCAGCCGTGATAGCAGGGGACTATATCCTTTCAAAGGCCCTTAATAAGCTGGTTTCAGTCGGGAATATAGCCGTAGAAATGTTTGCCGGAACGCTTAATGAGTTATGCATAGGTGAGATACTCCAGAAAAACCAGAAATACAGCATAATTACCCTGGAAGAGTATA
>JANQGS010000258.1 GCA_028277195.1 Candidatus Gastranaerophilales bacterium | reverse complement strand
TATCCCCGTATTTAGTTTTATAAATGGGCCATCCTGGACTTGAACCAGGGACCTCACGCTTATCAGGCGTGCGCTCTAACCACCTGAGCTAATAGCCCTCACAAAGTAGGAGCGTTAAAAAAAGAGCTTTGCTTCTTTTTTAAAAGCTCATTTTCCCCACGAAGCAGGAATATATTATTTCTAACATGGAAAAATTTTGCTGACAAGTTATGTATAATATCTGTATGCTGAAAAATTTGCGCGATTTTATGAAAAATGAAGGCATTAACCTCTTTATTGCCGGCTCAACAGACGAACACCTCAGTGAATACGTCTGCCTCAATAAAAACCCCCGCTACCTGGTAACAGGCTTTTCCGGCTCTACAGGCGATGCCCTGGTTACGCCTGAAAATGTGTTCCTCTTTGTCGACGGGCGCTACCACCTGCAAGCCGAAAAAGAAACCAGCCCCGAAACAGTAACAGTGGTAAAAGTCGGCCTTGATAAATCCCCCTTGAAAACCCTGTATGAGAAAATAGCGGAAATATCAAGCCCCGGCGACAAAATAGGTGTTGTTTCCACAAAAACCAGCTGCAATGCGTTTAAGGAATTGCAAAAAATTCTCGGTAATAAGGAAGTAACTATCGCGGAATTTGAATTTGACCCTGTTATGCCCGGGCAAATAACAGGAATATTACGGAAACTGACCTATGTCCCGCCCGGAATTGCCGGCAGGAAAAAAGCGGAAAAACTTGAATTAATTAAAAAATATATGCAGGATAATAATATTGACCTCCTGTTAATAACCAGCCCCGAAGAAATAGCCTACCTGAGCAACCTCCGGGGTAAGGAAATACCATATAGCTCCGCTTTTAAGGCAAAAGCAATCGTATATAAGGACAAATTGCACATATTCAGGGATGAAACAGGATTTGAAGCCTTTATAGGGTCAATATCACCTGAAAATGTCTATTTTTGCCCGGCGACAACAACCCTCTCAGTGTACAGGAAAATTGAAAAACTCTCGGGTAAAATCGTGGAAATCAAGGACAGCTTCATCGCGGAAATGAAATCGCTTAAAACACCCCGGGAGCTCGACTATATGCGGGAATGTTACCTTAAAACCGATATAGTAATGAGCAGAATAATAGCCTGGCTTAACCAGGACATTGAAAGAGGGGTAAAAATTACGGAAAAAGAGCTCTCTGATAAGTTAAAGAGCCTTTTTTCAGAGGAAGGGGCAGTCTCTCTCAGCTTTGAAGCAATCACGGCCAGCGCTCAAAACACCGCTTTTATACATTACACCAACCCTGACCCGGAAAAAGTAATTGCTAAAGGCGATTTAGTACTGATAGACTGCGGGGCATACTTTGAATACGGCTATGCAACCGACCAGACAAGGACTTTCCTGGCAGGAGGCACCCGCGCAAAAGCCGACAAATTGCAAAAACATATGTATACGGCAGTTTTAAAGGCTTTTTTGCATGGGCTGAACTATGAGGTAAATGAAAACACCTCGGGCTATGACCTGGATAAGCGGGTGCGTGAGGTGATTGACGCGAACAAGCCGGAAGGTTTCAGCTTCTCCCATGCAACCGGCCATGGCATCGGAATACCGGTACATGAGTCCCCCCCTAAAATAGGCCCCTCAGAAACATCTAAATCACCGCTAAAACCCGGCATGTGCTTTACCATAGAACCGGGGTTATATTGTGAGGGAGAAGGCGGTGTCAGGCTTGAAAACACAGTTATACTGGAGGGAAATAAAATTAAAACCCTTACAAGGGCCGGGGTTGATGAAAATTTGACGGATTACGATATGCTTACCGAGCAGGAAAAACAATGGCTGGCTGAGTATAATAAATAAATTTTAAATTTAAGATAGCCTGAACTGTTATACATGAATGAGTTAATTTCGGAAGCGATGAGCTTTCGAAATTATAAGCACATTCTGGTATACTTTTCCTCTACCCTATAATTATTCGACCCTGCCGCTAAAGCGCGGGAAATAATACTCCCACTGCTTAATTTCCCCGCAGTACCTGCATACGGCATGGCCGTTCATAAACCCTAAATCAGGTATAAACTCATACCCGTCAATATTAAATACAATCTCGTCATGCTCGTTTACGCTTTGTGTAAATTCACCCTTGCCCTTATAGTTGGGGTTAAACACAAGCCCGAAATTGTCTGTTGTTCCGCAGTTCTTACATTTGAACATTTTACACGACATTTTTTACTTTCATTATAGCGCTCAGGACCACCCGGTCCATGTCATAATACCTGTATTCAGCCAGCCTGCCCGTAAACAGTACGGTTTTACCCTGTTCCAGCCGTTGCGCGTCCTGCATGTACAGTTCCCTTTTTTCCAGGTTTTCACTATTAATTATTACATAATACGGTTCGCCCGTGGGTGTCGGGTATTCATAGCAAAGCGTTGTGCTGTCGGTTTTTTCGCTTAAAAACTGCTTGTATTCGGTAATTCTTGTCCATTTTTCATTTCCGGGGTAGTTTACCACGGCTGCGGGCTGGAATTGTTCTGCGCCTAAATTTTCATACCTGAAATCAAGTGAGCGGTACTCCAGTTTTCCGTACCTGTAATCAAAAAACCTGTCCAGTTCACCGGTATAGACGGTTAAATCAGGGTTATATGACGATTTAACGTCAAAATAATCGGTGTTTAAGAGCACGGTTATGTTAGGGTGGTCGAGCATTCTCTCAAAGAGCGGGGTAAAGCCGTTAACCGGAATGCCCTGGTATTTATCGCCAAAATAATGGTCGTCAAGATTATCCCTTACCGGGACACGTTTTGCTATATCAGCCGAAAGGTTTTTAGGGTCCTTGCCCCACTGTTTCATTGTATAGCCCTTGAAAAACGCTTCATACAGCCTTGTGCCTACCTGTGATATTACCTGGTCCTCAAAATTTTGCGGGGGGTTGTTAAAGCAGGAGCGCTCGACTTCCTGTTTTAAAACCTCTGCAATATTGACGGTATCCGTATCAAGGTTAAAAAAATCGCAAACAGTAGTTTTATTAATGGGTATAGGATAGAATTTATCATCTATCCGGCTCAATACCCTGTGTTTATAGTCGTTAAAGTCGCTGAACCTTTTTAAGAAGTCCCATACTAGGTCATTTTTTGTGTGAAAAATATGCGGGCCGTACTTTTGCAGGGTTATGCCGCGGGAATTTTTGAAGTCATAACAGTTTCCGCCTATATGGTCTCGTTTTTCGATTATAAGGACTTTTTTGCCCCTTTCTGCCAGTATTCTTGCCGAGCTGGCGCCGGAAAACCCTGCCCCAGCTATCAATACATCATAAGACATTATATTTTCCCACTTTATTACCTCAACCGACCGATAACAGACCTGACTTCCTTTATGTTTTCCGGGTCGGGCTCGACTTCAACATATTTTTTATAGTATTGCAGGGCTTTTTCCTTATTTTCCAGCTTTTCGTAAACCTCGCCCAGGTGCAGGTAAATTTCGCTTATTTCCGGGTCAATCCCGACAGCTTTTTCATAATATTTTAAAGCCTCATTATATTTGCCCATTTTAAAATATACAAACCCCATGCTATCCAGTGCCGGTGCGCTTTGCGGCGTCATTTCAACGGCTTTTTGGCAATTTGTAAATGCTTTTTCATATTCACCGATGTTTGCCTGGGCGTAGCAGAGGTTATTATAGGCCTCGGCAAAGTCAGGGTTCAGCTCAACCGCCCTGCGGTTGTAATAGACCGACTCCTTGTACCTGGCTTCCCTGGCGTAAACTACTCCCACGTCATAATAAACAGAGGCATTATAAGGCATGAGGGAAAGGGCTTTTTCAAGATACTCAAGCGCCCTGTCAGTTTGTCCCAGGCGGTCATACAGCAGTCCTGTGTAGTAGTTGACCTCCATGTTATCGGGCTCTGAGTCGAGTATTTTTTCGTATTCCGATATAGCGCCCCGGAAGTCGTTCAAAATTTCGTATATAAGTCCTAAATCAAACCTTGCCCTGTTGTTTTCCGGGTCAAACCTTATTGCGTCTACGAGGAATTCCCTGGCCCTGGTATAGTTCCCGTGCGAAATATATGTTTCCGCCAGGAGCACATAGACTTTTGTGAACCTGTAATTTTCATGGCCGGGCGAGGCATTGAAGCCGCTAAATCCCCATACTGCACAGCTTGTCGGGATAAGTAAAATTACACTCAAACATATTGAAAAAATTTTTTTCATTTTTTTATTTTACCATTTTGTATTTATTTTATTATAACTGCGAAAGGTAAAATATTGAACCTGAGGGGGCGCTGTTATTTGAGGTCTTCTATTAAAATGTGCGTTAATGATTTATTATGGGCATAAATTTCACTTAAATAACCGTTTATAACCTCTATTGAGCTTTCAATTCCCTCATTCTGGATTTCCAGAATTTTCAGGAGTATTTTTTTCTGGTTTTCCCTGAGGTTTTTTTGTTCAATCTCTTTTGACATTTTTTTAACTCCTTTTCGTTAAGATTTATTTCACAAAATATTATTCTTTTTTGATTATTATTAAGCATAATAAAATAATTATATTTCATTATGCTTAATAAATCAAGATGATTTTTATTTATATTTGATAATTAATAAGCAAGGAACTAGAATTATAATCAAAAAGGGTTATATTTCTAATGTCTTTAATAAGAACTGAAATAAGAACAATTTTAGCCAAAGAGGATATAACATTATCTGAGTTAGCCAGGAAAACAAGCGAATATACCGGTAAAACCTGGACACTGCAGGGATTATCAAGGAAACTGATAAAAGGTACTTTATCTTATAATGAGGCTGCTTTAATAGCTAATTCTATAGGTTATAAAATAGAATTTATTAAAGAAAAATAAGTAGTTTTTCCTGAGATTTTTTTGTTCATTCTCTTTTGACATGTTTTTAGCTCGTAACTACTCAGGTAGCAGTCAGAATTTTTCCAACGCTTCATAAATTTAAGAAATGTTACATTTCCGATAAAATTTCTTAAAAAAGAGAAATTTTAGTTCATCATATGTTTTATAAAATCAGTTCTAATTTATAAACATAAAAAAGAGTTGATTAATAAAGTAAAGGGGAAAGCATATGGTAGCACCAGCAGTAGGAAGCCCTAGCATATTAGGCACATATCAACAAAGACAGATGATAGACCTCAGTCCTTCACAGAGATTCCCGCAAAGCGGACTTGCTAACCCTGCATCATCCAGCTTTGACGGTGATTATCACAGCGGAGAGAAAAAGAAAAAGCACTCCTGGCTTAAGGTTATAGGCGGCCTGGCAGCCACGGCAGCGGCAATTATTGGTTTAGCTTACCTGGGCAAGGGAGTGGTCTTTAAAAACGCTGAAAAAGGCTTCATGCAAAAAGGGAAACAGGCCAGCGAATGGATAGTAGATAATATAGTAAACAGACCTATAGATGCGGTAAAAGGCTGGTTTAAAAAGTAAAGATTCGTAAAAAGACTCACTGACTATTAAGTGATAACCGACAGTTCCCGTCAATGCGTTTCTCGTGGTCACTGTACGCTGACGTCCGCCGTATCACTTCATCAAAATCCACCTTATGAGCGTCAAAATCAGGACCGTCCACGCAGGCAAACCTGACCTGCCCATCAACAGTCAGTCGGCATGAACCGCACATACCCGTCCCGTCAACCATAAGCGTGTTCATGCTTACAACTGTGTAAACCCCCCTGTCCCTCGTCAAATCAGCAACCGCCTTCATCATGGGTACGGGCCCGATAGCCATGACATGGCCTGTTTTTTCATCCCTTATAAGCTCGCCGAGCTGGTGGGTTACAAGCCCTTTCCTGCCCAGGGAGCCGTCATCAGTTGTGATAAAGTACCCGTCACTTACTGATTTCATTCTCTCCCTCCAGAAAATTAAATCCCCTGTCCTTGCCCCCACTATTATATAAACCCTGTTGCCCGCTTCCTTAAAAGCCTTTGCAATAAGATAAGCCGGGGCTGCGCCGTACCCGCCGGCCACGCAAACCACCGTGCCGTAATTTTTTATTTCCGTGGGAATGCCAAGCGGACCCGCAATGTCCTGTATTTCATCCCCCGCATTAAGCCGGGCGAGTTTCTTAGTCGAATAACCCACTGCCATAAACACCATTGTCAGTTCTTTTTTCCCTTTATCAATATCAGCAATGGTTAAAGGCACACGCTCACCCTCCTCGTCAACCCTGATGATTATAAACTGGCCGGCTGCCGCGTTTTTTACCGCATAGGGGGCAATTACCCTCATTTCAAAAAGGTTTTCGCTTAATTCTGTCTTTGAAACTATCCTGTATCCCATAATTAACATTATAAGATAAAATCACAATTTTTTATTGATATATCTGGCCCAGAATAAACGGCTCATATTTTTTGCAAATTCTTGTAATTTCCGAAATTTTGTCCTCCGAGGCTATAACGCACATCCCTACCCCCATATTAAATGTTTTATAAGCCTCCTGCTCCCCAACAAGGCGTAATAATCTCTCAAACACAGGCTGTTTGGGGATTTTACTTTTTTCTATATTAAATTTCAGGTTTTCAGGGATAACTCTTTGGATGTTACTGGTTAGCCCGCCGCCCGTTATGTTTGCACAGGCCTTTATAAGGTTTTTATCGCATAGCTCAAGGATTTCATTCACGTAGATATATGTAGGCTCAAGCGCCCCGTCCATTTCATCGCCCGGGAGCACTTTTCTTATCAGGGTATAGCCGTTTGAGTGGGGGCCGCTGGATTTAAGACCTATTATAACATCACCCTCATTCACGTTTTTCTTTGATAAAATCCTGTCTTTCCTGACCAAACCAACCGCAAACCCGGCCACGTCAAAGTGTCCCTCTGTTACAAGGTCGCTTAATTCCGCTGTCTCTCCCCCTAAAAGGGCGCAGTTATACCCGGACAGTTCCTGTTTCAATGTTTTTATAAACCTGGAGGCTATGTCCACATCGAGTTTATTAACGGCAAAATAATCTAAAAAAAACAACGGCTTCGCTCCTGTGCAGACCATGTCGTTTAAGTTCATTGCTATAAGGTCAACGGCAATTGTTTCTATTTTATTTTTCTCTATAAGCGGGATGATTTTAGTTCCCACACCGTCAGTGCAGCCTACGAGGTAATAGTCGGGAAAGGCCGCATGTTCGTAAAAACCGGCGAACATGCCGATATTGTCACTTTTTACATCCTGTTTTATAAGTTCAGTGAGGGCATCGGCTTTTTGTATACTGACGCCTGCCTGTTCATAGTTAAGCATGATTTTCCTGGCCCAGGGCTTTATTAAGGTCATTAACAAGCCTGTCAGGGTCAATGCCGTGTACTCTCGCGCCTGCTTCAAGGTTTTCAAACCGGGCAGCCGCACATCCTATGCACCCGAGGCCGTACTGCTGGAATACGCTTAATGTTTCCGGGTAGTTCTGGACGATGTCGATTATACTCATTTCTTTAGTTATTTTCCGGTCTGTAGTCATGGTTTTCCCCTTTCGGATTTTTTCATACCCGCTTCGTGAATGCGGAGGAGGAGGGATTCGAACCCCCGGTGGAGTCGCCCCCACGGCGGTTTTCAAGACCGCTGCATTCAACCACTCTGCCACTCCTCCTTTGGAGTATTTTTTAGTTTAACACAATTAATTATATTGTTTCAAAAATTTGTTTCAATTAGTATTTTAACTGGCAGGAAGATAATTACTATGCCATCACAAATAATCCCACTAAAAATAAATGAAAATCCTCGCAAAAACCGGCAACAACAACATCGCAACTGTGTATATAGCCCAAATGGATAACGGAAAAAGAGTTGAGTTCGTGGAATCAACCCAGCCGCCTGTACCAAGGGGAAAAAAATGGGTGCTTATTATATCCAGCCTGTTCGGGTGCTGCGTAAAATGCGCTTTTTGCGACGCAGGGGGAATTTACCGGGGTAAACTCTCAAAAGAAGAACTGTTTGAACAAATTGATTTCCTCGTAAAAACACGCTACCCCGACAGGAAAATACCGGCGGAAAAATTTAAAATCCAGTTTGCCCGCATGGGTGAGCCCGCACTGAACATGAATGTGCTTGACGTATTGTCGGAATTTCATGCCAGGTACGACGCCCCGGGGTTCATGCCTTCTGTTTCAACCATTGCGCCTGTAGGTACGGAAAAATTTTTTGAACAACTGCTCTTAATAAAAAAAGAAATATACAGGGAAAAATTCCAGCTCCAATTCTCAATCCACACAACCGACCAGGGCTACAGGGACCGTTTAATCCCGGTGAAAAAAATGGATTTTCAGGCAATAGCAGATTACGGCATGGATTTTTACGAAAAAAACCACAGGAAAATAACCCTCAACTTTGCCCTTGCTGATGATACGCCGTTTGAGCCTGAATTTTTGCAAAAATATTTTTCACCCGACATATTCCTGGTAAAAATTACCCCGGTTAACCCCACATATAACGCCCTGAAGCACAACCTCCACTCTGATTTGCTGCTGTCAAACCGCAGGGGAAACTTAATTAACGAACTAAAAAAATTAAAATATGAAGTTATATTAAGTATCGGGGAACTCGAGGAAAACTACATAGGAAGCAATTGCGGCCAGTACCTGGAAAAATTTGAGCAGGCAAAGGAAAAGCTGGTAAAAGGTTATACTTATAAAATTAAAAATTTAAATTTACAGTTTAAATAAATTATTGACTTAAATTTATAATAGTTATACATTTAAATAAAATTAAAATTTGTTTTATAATTTGAAATGAGATTATAAGGGTAATATTTATATGAACCATTTAGGCAGGTATTTAAAAAAACGATTAAACGAACTCAACATGTCCGAAAGGGAAATATCAGTTAAATGCGGCATAAGCCATTCCTACTTAAACCAGCTAATAAAAGGGATAAACCCGACCACCAGGAAAAACATAAGCCCGACCCTTGCAACCTTTGAAAAATTATCCAGGGGCTTTGGTGTTTCAGTAGACAAACTGCAAAGGATTACAAGGGGAGTAAAGGTTAATGACCCCGGAAATAACCACTCCGGCAATGGTCGTCATTATTCCCGGAAACTTTTGAGACAAATACAGGACTTTCAGGAATTTATGCTGGAAATCGGGCTCAATAAAGACTCCAAAACTGAAGAAGAGTGGACCATGCTGATTTCCAGGATAAAAAAATCCATAAAAGACCACATCAATGACCAGGAAACCGCCCGATATCCTCAAAATTCTTCAAAATATCCCCCATCGGCCCGCAATGGGTGATGATGAACTTTCCTGATGTCAGCCTTTCAGTTTTCTTCGCAATAACACGGAAAGTGGTAAAATTGTTATATAATTAAAAATCTAAGACACAGTACATTTGGAGAGAGCTGATGGAAAGAACATTTATAGCTGTAAAGCCCGATGCGGTGCAGCGAGGGCTTATTGGAGAGGTAATACAGAGGTTTGAGAAAAAGGGTTTTAAAATAATTGGGTTGAAAATACTCCAACTCGACAGGCAAACAGCAGAAAAACATTACGCCGAACACTTTGGCAAGCCGTTTTTTGAAAGCCTTGTGGATTTTATAACAAGCGGGCCGGTGGTTGTCATGGTTTTAGAGGGCGTAAATGCTGTTGAAGCAGCAAGAAAACTCATGGGCGCAACAAACCCGGCCAATGCTGACCCGGGCACAATCAGGGCTGATTATGCCCATACAATGCAGAGGAATGTTGTGCATGGCTCAGACTCAACCGTTAGCGCAGAAAGGGAAATCGCAATATTTTTCGATGAAAAGGAGCTCATTCCTGGTTGGAAAAGGGATATGGAAGGACAGTTTATTTGAGATTTTTTGATATAATAAAAAAAATTGAACACTAAAAATGAAATTGGATTTTTGCCGGGCGGATTCATTCACAGACAGGCCGTATTTTGGGAAGCCTTCTCAGGAATAAATTGCAGTACCCTTTTGGTTCTTAGAAGTTGTAAATAAAGGAGTATTCTATGAAGCAGCAGGATAAAAAACTTTTAGTAATATATTCAGAATAACACTTAATTAATGCAAAATTTATCACTCGAAAAAATTGAAAAAATTTTATATAAAGTAAATAAACCCTCACGCTATATAGGCAACGAGCCCGGCAGCGCAAATAAAAACTGGGATAGTGCCCGGGTGCGGGTAGCACTGGCGTTCCCGGATTTGTACGAAATCGGTATCTCTAATATGGGGCTGAGGATTCTGTATGACAGGATAAATAACCATGCTGACAGAAATTTTCTGGCTGACAGGGTTTACGCTCCTGGCGCTGATTTTAAGGAACAGCTCATAAATAATAAAATACCCCTTTATGGAGTGGAGAGTTTCAGGCCGTTGAGGGATTTTGACGTAATAGCGTTTTCCCTCCAGTATGAACTGAGCTATCCCACGTTGCTGTCCATGCTTGAATTGGGAGGCATTCCCCATAAGCGTGGTAAGAGGGGGCAGAATTTCCCCCTGGTTATAGCGGGAGGGCCCGGAGCGTATAATCCGCTACCAATGGAGGACTTTGTCGATGCTTTTATTTTTGGTGATGGTGAAAGTGCAATCATAGAAATTCTGGATAATCTTGATGACTTATCCGGAATCGAAGGGATTTATATGCCCGGTCACTATAAATCAGGAAAAATTAAAAAAAGAATTGACAATATAAACAACAGGTCCTATCCGGTTAATTTCCCCGTGCCTTTTAGCTCATCAGTGCATGACAGGGCAGTAATTGAGATACGGCGAGGATGCACAAGAATGTGCAGGTTCTGCCAGCCCTGTTTTGTGAACTTCCCGGTAAGGGAGCGTTCACGGGAAAATATTATCCGCCTTGTTGAGGAGGCGCTGGAAAACACCGGGTATGAGGAATATTCTTTATTATCGCTTTCATCTAACGATTATAAGGGCATAGAGAGCCTTGTAGCGCAACTGAATGACAGGCATGCCCCCGGCGGCGCGTCAGTATCGCTTCCCAGCCAGCGAGCGGATAATTTCAGTCTTGAGCTGGCTGAAATGGTCCAGGCGGTAAGAAAAAGCACCATAACCCTCGCGGTGGAAGCCGGCAGCCGGCGCTTAAGAAACGTTGTAAACAAAAACCTCACCGAGGAGCAGGTTATTAACGCTGTAACCGCTGTTTATAAAGCGGGCTGGCGCAGTGTAAAGCTGTATTTTATGATAGGCTTGCCAACCGAAACTTTTGAAGACCTTGATGCAATATATGAACTGCTGAAAAAAATAAAAGCCGGCGCGGGGAATATAAAAATAACCTGCTCGGTCTCTATTTTTGTGCCAAAACCCTTTACCCCATTCCAGTGGTGTGCCCAGGAAAAACCCGATGTTATATATGAAAAGACCAGGTATTTAAAGCAAAAAACAAAAAGTTTAAAAGGGGTTAAGGTAAACGTTCATGACGTTTTCCTGTGCCAGCTTGAGGCGGTGTTTTCAAGGGGGGACGGAAAATTATCGGCATTGATTGAAGCGGCCCATAAAAAGGGGTCATATCTTGATGCGTGGAAGGAACATTTTAATAAGCAATTGTGGATTGAGGCGGCAGAGAGCTGCGGGGTTGACCTTGAGGAGTATTCAACAAGGGCGTTTGGGCTTGACGAGGAGTTGCCGTGGGACATGCTTGATGTTG
>JANQGS010000265.1 GCA_028277195.1 Candidatus Gastranaerophilales bacterium | reverse complement strand
AACAAGGCATTGAAAGCCCTTGATGAAAATAATATCCAGGAATCCCACAATAACATAATAGGCGCGCAGCGTATTATTTCCGAGTTTATGAATACCCTTGACATAGAAGCCGGCGGGGATGCGTGCAAAAATTTATACAGCCTGTATGAATACCTGCACTACAGGCTGGTCCAGGCAAATATCCAAAAAAGCCCGGCAATGGCGGAAGAAGTGCTGCGCCAC
The DNA here is from genome assembly GCA_028277195.1 of Candidatus Gastranaerophilales bacterium. Classification (GTDB taxonomy): domain Bacteria; phylum Cyanobacteriota; class Vampirovibrionia; order Gastranaerophilales; family UBA9971; genus JANQGS01. The sequence continues at coordinate 5,301 of JANQGS010000265.1, read as the reverse complement.
CTTAAAGACCTCAAAGCCACCTGGGAAGAAGCAATAAGAATCGCCGGCAGTGAAAAAGACCACTCCATGCCATCAGAACGCGAAGAAACCGAAGATGAAGACTTTGAAGAAGACGAAGAGGAGGAAGATGAGGACGTCTCAGAGGGATTTGTCGGTTAGAAATTTTTATGAAAAAAACCGTTGAAAATTTACTGGAAATAAACCTGGAAATAAATTCATTACTGAACTCCCCGGATGAGGACTTTAATGAAAAATTTACGGAACTCCTTAAAAACAAGGACATCCTGGTAAAAACCCTGAAAAACCTTACCGGAACTTCGAAAGAAGAGTTTACAGCCTTAAAAAATACAGAACTCATGGAGACCTGGGGAAAAATACAGGAGTTGGAAAACGAAAACCTGAACCTTATTAAGACCCGAAAAGAACTGATAGGGGATGAATTAAAAAAACTTAAAACCCATGCGAGAGCAATCTCCTCCTATAAATTTAAAAAAGAACAGGAACCCCGGCTTTTTGACGATTCGTGTTAAAGTTTTTGGCAACGAATATTAATAGGTGGCAGTTACTGTTTATCCACTGCACTGCTTAAAAAATTGCTTATAATTTTTGATTGGTGCTCAAACTCCAACAGAAAAGAATCATGACCGAATGGGGCGTCAATATTACAGTAGGTAACTTCCTTGCCCAGGCTCATTAGCGTTCTTGCAGCATTTTTCAGTTCCTCCGGGGGAAAAAGCCAGTCAGTGGAAAAAGTTATAAATAAAAATTGTGATTTGCTGTCCTTAAAAGCATGTGCCAGTGAACCGTATTTTTCATGCAGGTCAAAATAGTCCATGGCCTTTGTAATAAAGAGGTAGCTGTTAGCGTCAAACCTGTCTACAAAGCTCTTTCCCTGATACCTGAGATAGCTTTCCACCCGGAAGTTAACATCAAAGTTAAAATCAATATGTTTTTTGTCCTGCAATTTCCTGCCGAACTTTTTGTGCATTGATTCTTCGCTTAAATAGGTTATGTGCCCTATCATCCTGGCAAGCGCAAGCCCTCTTGCAGGGGGAGCTTTATCGTAATAATCCCCGTTATTCCAGTCAGGGTCAGAAATAATCGCATTCCTGCCGACCTCGTTAAAAGCGATGTTCTGGGAAGAAAGCCTTGTAGAGGAAGCTATAACAGCAACAGAACGCACCGCATCAGGATACAATATGGCCCATTCAAAAGCCTGCATACCCCCCAGCGAACCGCCCGCAACGTTTAGCAGTTTTTTTATTCCCAGGTGGTCAATCAGTTTTTTCTGGATTTTAACCATATCCTCAACAGTAATAATTGGAAAGTCCATACCATAGGGCTTATTGGTTTGCGGGTTTATTGAGGAGGGGCCTGTAGTGCCCTTGCAGCCCCCCAGGAAGTTCGAGCATATTAAAAAATATTTATTGGTGTCAAAAGCTTTTCCCGGGCCTATCATTGCATCCCACCACCCCGGCTTTTTATCTTCCGGCGAGTGGTAACCGGCAGCGTGGGCATCACCTGAGAGTGCGTGCAGGATAAGGATTGCATTGTCGCAGTCTTTATTTAGCTCACCATAGGTCTCATACGCAACAGTTACAGGCCCAAACTCAAGGCCATTTTCCAGTTTAATTTTTTCTTCAAAGGAAAAAAATTTTGTCTTAACAAGTGTTTTCATTGTATCAATTATACCAGAATGAGTTTAGTTTAAGAAAACGGCTGTAAAAAAGAAAAAATAGTTACCATTAATTTAAATAATCAAGATTTTATAATATAATCGTATTGAATAATTTAAGGAGAAGAGATAATGCGAGCCACAAACCCGTTATTAAGCGAAAATGCCCTGAAAACCCGGGAGCAATCATTTTATTCCACAGACATAATGACAATTGACGGCACTATAAACAAAATAGGCATACTGCTGCTGCTGGCGGCGGGTATGGCATTTTTAAGCTGGATGATGTTCGGCGGTACAAACCTTGTGCAGGTATGGATGATTATAGGCGCTATAGGCGGATTTATTACTGCCCTGGTTACAGTATTCAATAAGCAATTATCAGGAATCACCGCTCCTGTATATGCTCTCTTTGAAGGTGTTTTCCTGGGGTGTTTCTCGGGCTATATGGAATCAATATTCCCGGGCATCGCTTTCCAGGCGGTATGTTTAACCTTTTTTGTGCTATTCAGCCTTTTGCTGGTTTATAAGGCGAGAGTAATCAGGGTGACCGATAATTTCCGCATGGGCGTATTTGCCGCTACCGGGGCAATTGCGCTTTATTACCTGTTTTCATTTATTCTTGGGTTTTTTGGGATAACCGTGCCTTTTATACATGATACAGGGCTGTTTGGCATAGGTTTCAGCGTTGTTGTCGTTATAGTCGCATCATTAAACCTTGTGCTTGACTTTGATTTTATTGAGAGGGGCTCCCGGTCAAACCTGCCTAAATACATGGAATGGTATGGCGCATTTGGGCTTATGGTTACCCTGATATGGCTCTATATAGAGCTCGTGAGGCTTCTGGCAAAGTTGCGCTCAAGGTAATTAAACGATATTTTTAGTTATAAAAAAGGAGTAACCATGTTAATAGTAATGGAACCGGGCGCGTCAGATGATGCAGTGCAGAAAGTAGCGGATTTAATCAAATCAAAGGGTTTTGACACCCATATATCCAGGGGCGAAATAAATACAGTCATAGGAGCTGTCGGAGGCAGGGCAGTACAGGACAAAAGGGATATTGAAGTGATGGAAGGCGTGCAGGAGGTCATAAAAATAACCTCCAGCTATAAACTCGCTGGCAGGACATTCAAAAATGAAGACACTGTTATAAAAATAAGGGACGCAGAAATAGGAGGCAATAAAATTGCCGTTATAGCAGGACCATGCGCCGTAGAATCCCTTGAGCAGGTCGAGGCTGTAGCGGAAACGCTCAATAAATGCGGGGTAAAACTCCTGAGAGGCGGGGCGTTTAAGCCGAGGACATCTCCCTACAGCTTCCAGGGCCTCGGTGAAAAGGGTTTGCAACACTTAAGGCAAGTTGCTGACAGGTATAACATGGCAATTGTTTCTGAGATAATGGAAATTTCCCAGATTGAGGTCTGCCTTAAATACGTTGATATACTCCAGGTTGGGGCTCGTAATATGCAGAATTTTAACCTGTTAAGGGAACTTGGGCATATCAGGAAACCCGTGCTGATTAAAAGAGGGCTTTCTGCAACTATAGAAGAGCTGTTAATGTCTGCTGAATACATTATGGCAGGAGGAAACAGGAATGTTATCCTTTGTGAAAGGGGAATTCGCACCTTTGAAACCTCAACGCGCAATACACTGGATATTTCAGCGATTCCTGTCATTAAAAAGCTCAGCCATTTGCCTATAATTGTTGACCCGAGCCATGCAACCGGCTTACGGGATAAGGTTGCGCCTATGTCAAGGGCTGCAATAGCCGCCGGGGCGGACGGCATTACCGTGGAAGTCCATAATTGCCCGGAAACAGCGCTTTGTGACGGGGCACAATCATTGTACCCCGAACAGTTTGAGGAGCTTTACGCTGAATTAAAAGGCATAGCGCCTGTATTGAAGCGGGAACTGTAGGAAATACAATGACAAACAAACCCAGGATACTAGGAATACAAATACAGCCGGAAATCGGCAATAAACAGGCAAACCTCAGTAAGGTAAAAGACTATATTGACCGCTACAGCTGGTTTAAGCCTGACTTAATCGTGTTGCCCGAGGTATTTAACACGGGAGTTGACCATAATGACGTGCTAAAGTACGCTGAGCCTATACCCGGCGGCCCGACAACCGATTTAATGTCTAAACTGGCAAAAAAATATTCCGCAAACATAGTAGCAGGAAGCTATGTGGAGAAAATGCCCGGCGGTGACCATAAAAACACCTCTGTAGTGCTGGACAGGCAGGGCGAAATCATCGGCAAATACCACAAAATCCACCTTTTTAACTACCACGGCAGCGAGGAAGGCAAATTCGTAACTCCCGGGTGTGCGGCCAATATAGTCCGGACTGACATAGGGAAAATCGGGCTTACAATATGTTTTGACGTACGATTCCCGGAATTATACCGATGCCTGGCATATGCGGGGGCTGATATTATAACAAACGTAGCGGCCTTCCCTTATCCTAAATATGAGCACTGGATAACCCTTCATAAGGCAAGGGCTATAGAAAATTTATCATATGTGGTAACCGTTAACCAGTGCGGAAGGGTTGGCATAAAACGGCAAAACCTGGGGATGTCAATGGTAATAAACCCATGGGGAGATATTATTGCCTCAGCAGGAACGGATGAGGGTGTTATGATGGCTGAAATTGACCTTAAATACCAGAAAAAAACAAGGGAAGCATTCCCGATACTTAAGGACAGGAACATGGAAGCGTATAAAACATAAAGGAAAAAGCGAGTGTTAAGAGAGGACAGTGAATACAGGATTATTAGCCTGGTATTTAAGGATACACAGGCAAGTACCAGAATGGCAAAATTGCAGCTCAAGGGAAACAGGACGGATGAGTTGTTTAATTGCGTTATATGGCAGGAAGCGCTTGAAAAAACACCAAAAAACGTTCTTAAAACCGGTAATATCATTAAAATAAAAAAATATGAGCATAATGAAAATTATAATAACTACATTTTATACTCATTAGAACTCGTCAGGGAGGAAAGCATAGGGCTTTGTGACGCGGAAAAAAAGGATTTGCTGGGCAAAATCTACGAATTAATCGAGTCTTTTGAGCACGTAAAACTTAAAAAGGCTGTTTTAAAGGTAATAGTTGAGAATGAAGAGCTCTATACCTTAACGCCGGCCTCGGAAAAAATCCACCATAACTACACAGGCGGTTTAATGCAGCACACATGGGAGTGTATAAACATTGCAAAGGTTTTGTTTGGTGCGATTTATACCGATGTAAACCGGGAACTTGTCATAGCAGGCTGTATTGTCCATGACCTGGGCAAAATGTTTGAATATGTTTTTGATGGGGAGACCGGCGCAATTGCAAGGGATGCCGAATTTGAAAAAATATGGATAAACCATATACACTGGGGGTTTAGCTGGGCAAACCAGAATGACTTGCCTGAGTTAGCCCATATTATAGCCTCGCATCACGGCATAAAGGAGTGGAAGGCCCTGGTTGAGCCGGAAACACCCGAGGCATTCCTGGTGCATTATATTGATAATATTTCCTCAAAGCTCGGAGCTGTCAACATAAAGGATTTTGAGAGGTGCTCTGAGGAGCAGTTAAAGCTGTTTTAAAAAATAATCTCTCAACCCATCAGTTCTGAA
>JANQGS010000181.1 GCA_028277195.1 Candidatus Gastranaerophilales bacterium | reverse complement strand
AGGAATGGCTAAAAGGCATTCCTTTTTTTCATCCGAGTCCATATTTGAGATGCAGTATTTAAGTACCTCAAAAGACCTCAGCTGTGACAGGCTGAGATTTGCCAGGTACCTGTCCTCAAAAGTCCTTGCCGCTTCCCACTCGCTCGAGGTATGGCCTTCAATCCTGATTTCGTCAATGTCCCGTTTATATTTTTCACTGAATAAAATGGCTGTATACCTGGGGAAAAAATCATTCAGTATTGACTTAAAAACCGGTTTTATGTCGGAGCTGCCCTGCTCAAATAACACTTCAGGCGCGTAAAACCTTATTGTATTGTCTTTTTCAAGTGATGCCTGCCATTTTTTCAGGTCATCCTCGAACTCAACCTTTAAGTCCCGGTGCAGCTCCCTCTGGAATTTTGAGTATGTCTCGGCTACTTCGGTTATCCTGCTTTTTTCATGCTGCACCTGCAGCATATAAGCCACTGAGATGAACAGGAATATCATCATAAGTGCGGACATTAAGTCTGAGATGCTTTGCCAGTTGTTATCGCCTTTCATACGGGTTAATCCTGGGTAATTACGAGTGCTTTATAGTAGTCGAGGAAGGTTTTATAATCGTCCTTAAATCCCCTGGTCAGCTTAACCAGTGAATGCTCAAGGTTTCCGAGGGATTTGGGGAGCTCTTTTTCAACACTTAGGGCTATGCCCCTTAATAATTGCGATGTTTCCTGAAAATCGCCCTTTGTTTCAGCAATTCCCTTTTGCATTATTTCAGTCAGCTCTATCTGGGTCATTATCCTGGTGTTCATTTGCATTGCCTGCTCCTGGTATTTGTCGGCTATGTCGCTGAAGAGCCGGTACACTTCAACAATTTCCGCATTTTTACCGGCAATTTCCGACAGTGCCCCGTCAGTGTCCTTAATCGAGCTAACCGCTTTATCAAGCGCTTCCTGCATTATTTTCAGGTTTTGCGAGTGCCTGTCCTGCCATTCAACCAGTCTTCCCACCGCGTGGTTGAGTTCCTTAAAATTATCGCCAAAACCGGTTGATATTTCCTCGTTAAATCTTTCTATAACGTCTTTAAGGGCGTTTACTATTTCTTTTGAAGCCCCTTCGGAAATCTGCTTAATCGACCTCTCCAGGTTCTGGTTGACCTTTTCAAAGTTATTTTCAAGGATTTCAACCATAAGGGCGTTTTTATCGCTAAATTCGCTGTTTAAGTTACGCAGCTCAACCACAACTTCATTTCCGGTCTCGCTCAGGCCCTTAATGTTCAGGGCTCTCAGCTTTAAATCTATTGACCTGAGGATTTCCGTGCCGTCTTCCGAGTAGGTTTTATTAGAGAACTGTTTTTGAACAAAAGTCAGTATTAAAGCGGCTAGGATGCCGAATATAGAGGTTACGAAAGCTGTCCTGAGCCCGTCAAGCAGCGGGGGGATGCTTTTTTGTATGCTCTCGAGGTTCTCGGCCTCAAAGTTCAGCAATCCCCAGAATATACCCGTAAATGTTCCCAGGATGCCGACGTTTATTATGAGTTGCTTATAATTTTTATAGTCCTCAGAATAAAAACTTTTATAATCTTCATAGCAAAGGTAAATAATAATGCATAAAAATGCTATATTAATAGGGGTAAATATTTTAAACAGTATTTCCGTCATAAAATCCATAGAATGATTTTCTCATGTGGAGCGGGATAGTACAATTTTGTTAAAATAGGTAAATAATATTATGCAGCGTATTTCCTCAATGGAGCTCGTTGGCAAGAGCGCACTGGAGTTCGATTTATATGACGGGAAAGGGAAACTCCTTTATAAAAAGGGCGAAACCCTCTCTGCCGACACTTTATTAAAACTTAATTACATAAATATTTACAGGAAAACTGAGGGAGTTGCCCCAAAACCAAAACCTGTTGAGGTTTATTCCAGGCCAAAACCCTTAATAGCTGAAAAGACCGGCAACCTGCTGATTAAGGGCTCAAGGGGCATATTTGACGGGACATTTAACGGTGAAGCCCTGAAATATAACGAATGCGCCGAGGTCTCCGGAATTATACTCAACGAGGTAACTGAAAAATACGAAAAATTTCACAGCGTTGAGCAGTTGAGGGTATTTGATGAATACACCTATTCACACAATGTCAACGTATCCTCAATCAGCGTTCTTCTGGGCATAAAGCTAGGCTTAAAGGAGCCGGAACTGGAAGAGCTGGCTATAGGTTCATTTCTTCACGACATAGGAAAGATGAAAGTCCCCAGGGAAATACTTAACAAGCCGGCAAAACTTGAAAAACAGGAAATGGTGATAATGCGGAGCCATACTTTTCTGGGATACAAACATATAAAGGGAACCCTGGACCTTCCTGACAGGATTGCGAGGATTGCGCTTGACCACCAGGAAAAATTCAACGGGAAAGGTTATCCCAACGGCCTTACAGGGGAGGATATAAACTTTTACGCCCGGATTACTTCTATTGCTGATGTTTATGACGCGCTGGTTTCCACAAGGGTTTACAAAAAAGGAATGCACCCGCATGATGCTATCGGGATAATACTTTCAGAGGAGAACGCGTCCTTTAGTCCCGAATTTCTGGATAAATTCATCAGGCTAACGCAGGAGAGCGAAACCAGGGATGAGGAGGAGGGATTATAGGGCCGGTTAAGTTTTTAGGGAGCATGCACGCATAAAGATTATAGTATAATACTAATGCCATAAAGGAGAAACAAGAATGGAAAACCTCGCTAAAGCATATAATCCGCACGATACAGAGGGAAAAATATATAAATACTGGGAAGACAATAATTTTTTCAGGGCTGATGCAAAAAGCAAAAAAGAGCCCTTCAGCATAGTTATTCCCCCGCCAAACGTCACAGGTGTGCTGCATATGGGCCATGCCCTGGACGGCACGCTCCAGGATATACTAATCAGGTATAAAAGAATGAAAGGGTTTGAGGTTCTCTGGCTTCCCGGCACTGACCATGCCGGCATTGCCACGCAGAATGTGGTTGAAAAAGAGCTGCGAAAAGAAGGGAAAACAAGATATGACCTGGGCAGGGAAAAATTTCTCGAAATAACCCGGGACTGGGCAAATAACCACAGGAGCAGGATTTTAGAACAGTTTAAGAGGCTGGGTGCTTCGTTTGACCTGACAAGGGAGCGTTTTACCCTTGATGAAGGCTGTTCAAAAGCCGTAAAAAAGGTTTTTGTCACTCTATACAATGAAGGCCTGATTTATAAGGGAGCGTATATAGTCAACTGGTGCCCGCGTTGCAGGTCAGCTATAAGTGATATTGAAACCGAGTACCTGAGCGAGCGGGGACATCTCTGGGAGCTGGCTTACCCGTTCAGGGATGAGTTCGGGGCAATCGTAATCGCCACAACAAGGCCGGAAACAATGTTCGGGGATGTAGCGGTCGCCGTTAACCCCAGGGACCCGAGGTATTCACATTTAATAGGCAAGACGGTGGTGCTGCCTATGATAGGCCGGGATATTCCCATAATTGCCGATGAAGCCGTGGAAATGGATTTTGGTACGGGCGCGCTGAAAATTACGCCCGCGCATGACCCCAATGATTATGAAATAGGCAAAAAACACGGCTTTTCCCCTGTATGGGTAATGGACGAAGAAGGAAAAATGTCTGATAACGCTTATGTTCCCGAGGAATTAAGGGGGCTTGACCGCTATGTGGCCAGGGAGAAAATTCTTGAGCAGTTGAAACTGCAGGGCGAGCTTGTAAGGGCTATTCCCCATGAGCATAATGTCGGGCACTGCCAGCGCTGCAATGATACCATTGAGCCATACCTCTCCGAGCAATGGTTTGTAAGGATGAAGCCGCTTGCCAAAAGGCCCGTAGAGGCAATAAACAGGGAAGAATTGAATTTTATCCCCCCCAGGTGGGCAAAAATATACCTTGACTGGATGCATAATGTCCGGGACTGGTGTATAAGCAGGCAATTATGGTGGGGACACCGTATCCCGGCTTATTATTGCGATGAGTGCAATGAGATGATGGTGTGTATGGAGCAGCCGGCAGAATGCCGTAAATGCGGCAGCTCTTCCATAACCCGGGATACTGATGTGCTTGATACCTGGTTTTCATCGGCATTGTGGCCGTTTTCCACCATGGGATGGCCTGATAAACAGAGCGGGGACCTGGAAAAATTCTATCCCACAAGCGTTCTTGTTACCGGGTTTGACATTATCTTTTTCTGGGTGGCAAGAATGGTTGTTATGGGCTATAAGTTTACTGATAAGTCACCGTTTGAATATGTGTATATACACGGGTTAATCAGGGATGAAAAAGGCCGGAAAATGAGCAAGTCAAGTGGAAACACGATTGACCCGCTTGAAATCATTGATAAGTACGGCACGGACGCCCTTCGCTTCACCCTCGCAAACCTCGTTACCTACGGGGGACAGGATATAAGGCTGTCTGACGAGAGGTTTGAGTTTGGCAGGAATTTTGCCAATAAAATATGGAACGCGTCGAGGTTTGTATTGATGAACCTTGAGGGCACGGACGACAGGCCGGTTGACACCGAGGCTTTAACCGTTGCCGACAGGTGGGTTTTGCATAAATACTCAATAGTTGCGGGTGAGCTGGACAAAAATTTCGGGTCATTCAGGTTTTCCGAGGCGGCGCAGTTGCTTTATGACTTTTTCTGGGGCGTGTATTGCGACTGGTACGTGGAAATAGCCAAAATCCAGCTTCAAAACCCGCAAACAAAGCTGAATACGCAGAGAGTGCTGAAATTCCTCCTGGAAGGGCAACTGAAAATGCTGCACCCGGTTATGCCTCATATAACCGAGGAAATATGGCTTTTAAACAATAAAAATACGATTACTTTTGAGCCGTTCCCTGTTTATGAACCGCTTTTAGTAAATGAACCGGCGGAAAGAAGGATGAACAAGGCGATTGACACGATAAAAGCATTGAGGAACATAAGGCAATCCTTTAACATCCCTGTTTCATCCCTTATAAAGGCCAGAATTTACTGTGACGACGGTGAGGACAGGGAAGATTTCGAGTTAACGGCCCAATATATAAAGGAGCTGGCAAAAGCGGGAAGGATTTCGCTTGAGTCAGGCCTGCCTGAGAGGATACCCGCGCGCTCGGCAACGGTTATGATAGGCAGCGCGCTTGTTGCCGTGCCGCTTGAGGGCTTAATTGACCTTGATAAGGAGATTGAGCGCCAGAACAAAAAGATTGAGGGGCTGGAAAAAGAAATGAAAAGCCTTCGCGCAAGGGTAAACAGCCCTAAATTCCTTGAAAACGCTCCAAAGGATGTTATTTTAAAGACAAAGGAGCGCATAAATGAAATTGAGCAGCAGAGCCAGGCTATTGAAGACCTGTTAAAATCCCTGGTGGAGGGATAATAAATGCGAAAAGACCCCTGTTACCTTATTAGCCTGGCATCCGAGGCCGCAAAAAAGGCTTATGCCCCGTATTCAAAATTCAGGGTGGGGGCGTGTGTTTTATATGGGGACGGAAGTGTTTATACGGGCTGCAATGTTGAAAATACCAGCTATGGCCTTGCCGTTTGCGCCGAGAGAAACGCTATCTCTACGGCAGTGGCAGACGGGAAGCATTCCGGCATAGAGGCTATCGCTATTTTTAGTCCCGACTCGGAGCTATGTTTCCCCTGTGGGGCATGCAGGCAGTGGGTGGCGGAATTTTCAGAAAATGCTAAAATAATTGTTCAGGATAAAACAGGTCAAATCATGGAATTTTCTATAAAGGAGCTTCTTCCTAATGCAAAATTTATGCATGATGTGCGGTAAGTGCTGCAAATCAATCACGACAAACTATTCGCTTGATGAGTTGAAACAAATGGCTGAACAGGGCTCAGAGGAGGCCCGGGTTTTTATAGAGGTGTTTAAGCCCTATAAAAGCGTTGAGGACGCAAAAAAAGCCCAGCCCGGGCAGGTTGAGCAAATCCTAAGGGAGCTGGGGCAGTCAGAGGATTTTGATATTAATAAAGTTACTTTTTATTACTGCCCAAACCTGGGTGAAGACAATAAATGCGGAATTTATGAACAGCGTCCCGAATGCTGCAGGCGAGCCCCGACCGGACCCTGGGCGTGTATGCCCCCCGGTTGCGGGTTTGAGGGGTGGCAGTTTGAGGAAAGGGAGAAAATAAAGAGAAAAGTAAGGAAATTAAAAGAATACCTCATTACAGCGGAAGCAATAGCTGAAAACGGTATGGTGCCGGGAAAGGATATGAGTGTAGAGGAACTCAGGAAAATAATAGATGAAAAAATCAAGCCCTGGAAAAAATTTGGGGCGTTTTTGTGGTAAAGGCGGTTTTATCTGCTAAAATAAAAAAATGGCTAACAGAGTTTTAATAGTGGATGATGACCCGGAA